>DATKWR010000133.1:0-3681 GCA_035529475.1 Sedimentisphaerales bacterium
TTTGGACCACAAGGACAGTCGGCCATGGCGAACGCACAAGCAAACGCCACGACCACTGCCGACAACATCAAAGTAAATCGGTTCACAGATCACACTCCTTATTCATGGGTTAGTGTAGATAGGCACCAGCCAGCAAGTACCACCCTGGCATTCCACTCGATAGCCACGGACTCCGTTCCTCCAGTCCCACGGCGGGACCGGATGGTCAAACTTCCACAGGCCGGCCCGCTTCTCACGAGCCTTGGCCTCGGCGGCCTGTAGCTTCGCCGCGAAGCGACCTGGATGACTCACAGAATACCAAGCATGCCCTCTGAGAGCAAGAGTCGCATTAACATTCACCATAGTCCCAGGCTGGTCCGTAGCGACGTACAGCGTGCCCACGACCCGGTCGAACGTCTTAGGGACCGGTGCCCTGTCGAAAACGACCGTCTCACCCATCACCAGCCGGCACAGGCCCCGCAGGGCCGTCCCCCCCGACTGTTGGTCGATCTCGGGACTATCTATGCCCTCCAGCCTGACCTTGGTGCCATCGGCCAGCTCCAGGGTATCCCCATCCAAGACTCGTAGCACCGTCGTAGGAGCCCCAGGGTCGCCCAGGACACGCATGGCGATGATTAGGGTGAGGATAGACGCGAAGGCGACGATAATCGCTGCCCTGAGGCCCTCAGGGCTCATATGGGGCTTGTCAGGGGTGTGACTGGTCATCGCTCAGGCTCCTTTGGCGAGTTTCACAGGCGTTATTGGAATTCCTTGACGCTTTCGATACTTCTCCAGCTTCTTTCGACTCGCGTTTGCCCGATGGAGTTTGTCCCGAAGGATAGCCTTTTCTCGTTGCTGCTCGACGATCCTCGCCCGCAACGCTTCAATTTGCTCCACACGCGATTCTGAATCCCGTGCCCGCAAATCTTCGACATCGTTCAGAAGGGGTAGCAGGCACTCCGCAATCGCCGCGTCCATGTAAAGTGAGTGCATCTGCCAGTTTTCGTAGTTGCACCGCATCCAAATCTGAATACGCCCAGCAGCGCTCTTGAGCTGCTTCTTCAGCGCTTCGTTGACCGGCTGGGGCTCGAAGTTTTCTTTACTCATCATCACCGTCCCATCTTTCTGTCTCGCAACACCTCGATGTCCTTCTTGCCGTCGTAATGAACTGTGTGCTCTTTTGCTGCTGCTTTCGACGGCTCAATTGGCCCACCACAACGCAAGCACCGAGGACGCGCCGCACGGATCCATTCCTTGTGATACACGATACGTCGCTCGCCACAATCTAGGCACTTGGCCCAGTCCTTCATGCGTCCCATGGAAACCTCACCGTGTCACCTTAAACCAACCGATGTCATCGATGATCCACTTGTGCTCCGTCGGCGGTTCCGCCGTTTCCGTAGCCGCTGGCAGATACATAAACAGCCGTGGTGAGGAGGCCGCACCCGTAATCCTCGAAGCGTGCAGATCCACCACCATGCTGCTCGAATCCGGCATCCATAGTAACTGCCGAGGTTCTGTCATCTTGCCCGTCATGTTGGCCAATGCAAACTTGCAGGGAACATCAGCCTCCTTGGTCAACAACCGCGAACGAATCCACGATGATGTGTTCGCATCAACATGTAGCTTGATCCTCACAAACAGAGACTCGCCATCGGCGAACGATATGCCATTGAGGGCCGTAAAAATCGTGGGGTAAAGACCCACGTTGTACAGCTCCATCCAGCCCGACCCTGCCGACGGATCAATATGCCAGGAGGTCGGCACCGTGATCTCTACCGTCTGCCCCACTTCCGCTTTTGTGGGGTATGGAGCCGTGCCCTTGTAAGGGCCCGACATGGCCTGCCCTGGAGGCCAGGCGACATTTAGCCTATATGGAGCGAGCCTCGCGTCAGGTATCGCCTGATGGTCGTGATGTTTGGTCAGCGATGAAATCCCATCACAGTCGTAAGCCACATTTCGCTCCCAGCCATCGTTGCCGTAGAACCGGATGTCTCGGCAGTTTCTCAGCTTGCCTTGGAACGTGCCTTGGCCAAGCTCGCCCTCGTTGGCCTCCATCCACATGATCAACTGCGACTGCGTCAATCCGTCCGCATCGATCCCCGTACCACCATTAGCTTCCGTGTAGATCCATCCATCGATGCCGTTGCAGGCCCCGGTGAACACGACCCCACGGTCTTGATTAATCCGTGATGTGATTTCCAATTTTACGTTGTGCGAGTTGTCCATCACAAACCCATCCGCCTCGTTACGGATGCAATTGATTGGCCCTAGGATACCACCGTCGAACTCATTGATCTCCACTGCAGTGTCGGCACAGCCGTACACTATCACTCGCTCGATCTTGATTTCCTTGCCGCCGCTTTGGGTCACAATCCCTTTGCCCTTTGAGCAAATCGCCAGGTCGTGGATGTGTTTAGTCGCCGACGTGTGGCCGATCTGTGGCGAGTAGGTGCTGTTGATATAGATCGCTGGCACGCCCGGCTGATACTGCATCAGCGTCGAATGTGGACCGCGTCCACGAATTTCCATAGGGACTGATGCGTCGTAGCCAGGGCTGGCTGGATACTGCCGCAGCGGTATATTGAGCGTGCCCCAGATCTGATAATAGTCTGAGATCTCAATCACGCCCCCGATGTCAAAGGTGCGATCGAGACACAACTGCAACGCCGCCATGTTTGCTTCGAGCTGCGTCTGCGTCGGGTTTTCGATGTTGTAAACGCCGCCGAACTCCTCGGGGGTCAGAACCGTTGACAACACATCCTGCTGTTGATTTATCGGGTATCCGTGTGGATTCGTTTGGCCCGGTTTCCAATAAGCAAACGTCTTGGCACCGTCCGTCAAATGCTGGTGAATGCGTACTAGAGCCATAACAGCAACCTCCTTGTAATTAGAACTCAGTCAACGGCACCCACCGGGGCCGCAACGCGACCCGCCGCCGTAACCTCGGTAGCCACCCATGTAACCACCGCCATACGCAGGTCCACCGTAGCTCCGCATTTGCGGCGGCGATTGGTAATACCGCATCGGTGGCGCTTGCTGATATTGCACCGGAGGTGCGTACACTCGACGCACCACACGGCGCACGACCGGCGAGTCCTGTGGGAACGGCAACGCACACAGTTGCTGCGCGGAGGCCGACGCGGAACACAACAGCACTAAAACTAAAGACCGCATGGGAACCTCCCTATGATGAACCAGCAGCGCTACGACGCACCATGTCACGCTCGATGTTCGCCCTCTTGAAGTCGATTTCCTGAAGCTCAAGTCTCAGTCGCTGAAGTCTCACTTCTCTCCTGAGCCCCCGCAGCGTGCGACGATAAAGGAAACCAATAAGAAGGAATCGTAAGATGAACATGGTCGCTCCTTATCATCCAAACCCCAAGATTTCAACAACCTGACCGTTCCTGATAACCACATTGAGCCTCTCAGGCTTCCAATCAGACATCACGCATTCGCGACCATCCCGGTTCGCAACCAGCATCGTAAAACCAAGTTCGGTGACTTGTTTCCTGGCCTCGTCCTCATGGAGCAGCATCAATGCGTTGAGTTGATCCTCATACACTGAGCGTTCAGCCCACCTCCTAAACGATGTTGCCCATAAGCCGCTAAACACGACTACTCCTGTGGTGCGGGCATGTCACTGTCCGCTTGCGAGACCACGCGAACTGCCCAGTTGCCTGTGACCTGTCTACCGAAGCG
>DATKWR010000134.1:0-5988 GCA_035529475.1 Sedimentisphaerales bacterium
AGGTCATGCTTTTCGGAGCTCATCCACAATGGATTCAGATGCAGGATGACGTTTTTGCCCGAGATGTTCCGGCCATAGTACTTCAGCAGGCCACCAAGTGCGGCGGGATGGGTACCATCCACACCGAGGTTGGCAAACTGATCGCGGCCGGCATATTGATTGAGGTAGTGTGACAGCGTGCTGTCCGGCGATACATAATGTCCCCAGATGACGGAGTCGCCGACGACCAGCGTGTCGTAACGCGAGCAGGCCCAGCGGCAGTACCGGCTATACAGCCAGTAGTCGCTGCCGAGCGCGTAGGGCAAGCGATAATCGGGTCCGGGCCCGAACTTCTCGAACCGAGCCCAGAGTCCGGGGGCCGCCAGAAAAAAGGCAACACAGATAATCCCGACGACGATCCATTCCGATCCGCTCAGGCGTACGTTGTTGGAGTTGAAAGGAACCTCAGCCGTATTGCTATGCTCGCGGCCATTTTCTGTTTTCTGTTTGCTCTGCATTACTTTCTAACCATCAGAACTGCAAATAGATAAACCCCTGGTCGCTGGACGGAGCGAAAACGGCCAGGTAAAGGATCATCATGACGACGGCTCCTATACGCACGGGAGTTAGCGCAAGGACCCATCCGGCCCTGGATTCGTGAACGAACTGATAGAGCCAAACCGCGAAAATCATGACCATCGCCCACACTGGGCAGTAAGGATTTGCGAATCCTGAAGTGAATATTCGCGATACGATCACGAATGCGTCGCCTGTGCTTGTTGCGCGGAAGAAAATCCAGGCGAAAGTCACGAAGACAAACACGAACAACTGTTTGATGAGCGTTGGCACCTTCTCTCTGTAGAACGTTGTTCTTTCCAGTTCTCGCGTGGCAAATCGCCCCAGAGCGTGCAGCGCCCCCCATATGACGAATGTCCAGGCGGCGCCGTGCCACAGTCCCGATATCACCATGGTCAGGAACATGTTCTTGTATGTGCCGAACGTGCCTTTACGATTTCCGCCCAGCGGTATATAGACGTAATCCTTGAACCATGACGACAGGCTGATATGCCACCGCTGCCAGAATTCTCCGAGGCTTGCGGCCAGATACGGATTGTTGAAATTGAGCATCAGGCGAAAGCCCATCGTTCTGGCGACGCCGCGCGCCATATCGGTATAGCCGCTGAAGTCGAAATAGATCTGCCAGGCAAACAGAAATGTCGCCAAAAGCAGGGCGGGGGACTGGAACTGCTCCGGGGCGGCATAGACTTTGTTGACATAGAGAGCCAGATAGTCCGCCAGTGCAACTTTCTTGAATAAGCCGACAACAAACAGTGACAGGCCGTCGGCAATATCCTGGCCGGATATCGCAGGCGTCTTGTGCAACTGAGGCAGCAGGTTCTTGGCCCTCTCGATGGGGCCGGCCAGCAGGCGCGGGAAAAGTGCGACAAATGTGGCGTACCTTATGAGACTTCTTTCTCGTTCGGTATTGCCTCGATAGTATTCGATGGTATAGGTCAAAGATTGAAAGATGTAGAAAGACAGGCCTGCGGGCAGGAGGAAGCCCGGCGCCGGGATCATGTATGGGATTCCCAAGGACGACAGCAGGGCGTTCAGGTTATCCGTGACAAACGCGCCGTACTTGAAGAAGCCGAGCAGGCCGAGGTTATTCACGATGCTGACGGCAAGCCAGGACTTTCTATTCCCGCTTTTTTCCATTCTGGCCACAACGAAGTAATCCAGGGCTGTCGAATAAGCGATCAGGACAACGTAGAGCGGGTTCAGCCATCCGTAAAAGAAATAGGAGGCCGCCAGCAGGAAAGGAAGTCTGAATCGGGTTTTTCTCAGGGCCAGATAGGTGGGATAGACGATCAGGAAGAAAAGTGCAAATGGCCAGGTTTGAAAGAGCATTGGGCGTCCTTACTCTCTGCTCAAAACGCGGATATGTGCTTCCACCGATGCGGCCAGCCCCTCAAGATGATACCCGCCTTCGAGGACTGAGACGATCCGGCCGTTGCAGCACCTTTCGGCGATAGTCTTGACGATATGGGTAAGCTCCCCGAATCCGTCGGCGGTGACTTTCATCCCGCCGAGAAGGTCATTCTCGCAAGCATCGAAGCCGGCCGAGATAAACACAAAGTCGGGGCTGAAAGCAAGGGCGGCGGGCTTGAGTTTCTCCTCAAAAGCCTTCACGTACACATCGTCACCCGATCCGGCGGGAAGGGGCACGTTGATCGTGTAATTCAATCCTTTGCCCTCGCCTTTCTCTGCTTCGCTGCCGGAACCGGGGTAGAAGGGATACTGGTGAACGCTGAAGTACAAAACCGTGGGGTCGTCATAGAATTCCGCCTGCGTCCCGTTGCCGTGGTGGACGTCCCAGTCCACGATGAGCACGTTTGAGACGCCGTACTTTTCTTGAACGTACCTTGTGCCGATGGCGACGTTGTTGAAGATACAGAACCCCATAGCCCGGTTTTCCATCGCGTGGTGGCCGGGCGGGCGAACGGCACAGAAGGCGTTTGCAACCTCCTTCTTCATGACCGCATCCACCGCGGTCAGAACCCCGCCGGCGGCCATCACCGCCGCGCCGTAGGATCGCCGCGATATCGGAACATCCAGCGAATCCAGACAAGCGGCGCCGCTTTCACATCTCTGCTGAGCCCGCTCTATGTATTCAAGGGAGTGGACCATCTGAACCCAATCCAGCGCAGCCGGAGTGGGCTTAAGTTCGAGCAACTGGGAATACAGCCCGTTTGTCTTCAATCGTTTGATTATTTCGACGAGCCTTTCCGGTCTTTCCGGATGGCCCGGCGTCGTCTCGTGCTCAAGGTAAATTTCATCGTAAATCAATCCTGTTGCCTTTGGGCTCGGGAGCGGATTCTCATTGGGCATAGTCGGCTCACGCGAGAGGTTCTCAGGTGCATTTCTTACACATCGAAACCCTATGGCATCGTTGGCCAGGCACGTGTCGTCGATTGAAGGGTCGCTGGTACGATAGGCCGACCGGCATGCCTCTGCGCTGGAGTTCCAGGCGCCGCCTCGCAAGACTCTCTCTTTTCCCTCTCGTGGCCCTCCTGGGTTTCGCTGGGGGGCCTGGGCGTAATAATTGGCGGAGTAGAAATCATTACACCATTCCGCGGTATTTCCGTGCATATCGTGAAGGCCCCAGGGGTTGGCCTTTTTCTGGCCCACGGGATGAGTTTTGCCGGATGAGTTCGCGGCAGACCACGCGTAGTCTTTCAGGCTGCGCGCATCATCTCCAAAGCAGTACTGTGAATTCGTCCCCGCCCGGCAGGTATATTCCCACTCCGCTTCCGTGGGAAGCCTGTATCCGTTCGCCGCGAAATTGCAGTCCCATGTTTCTTCGTCATAGCAGGGAGTAAGGCCCTCGGCAAGCGAACGCTCGTTGCAGTACATCGCCGCATCCGTCCAGTTGATCTGATCCAAAGGGCTGTCTGGATTCTTGAAATGAGAAGGATCGGAAATCTGAAACTTCCTGAACTGCTCCTGGATCACTTCATATTTGTCCATGAGAAAAGAGTCGACCCACACCCTGTGTAGGGGAGCTTCGTCCGGCGCCCCCTTGGCACTTCCCATCTTAAACCACCCGGCGGGAATGACAACCATTTGGAGACCGCTCTTTGTTTGGATGACCTCCGGCGCACCGCCCGGGCCCTCTGAACGGCGGCATCCGGGAGAAATCAACAAAGACAGCATCAAACAAGAGATTGCCGTGACAAGTCTATTCAATTGCATCCCCATCTACTCGTTTCCCCAACAACAGCTTCTCAATGGCCTAACGGCGCGGCGCCGCGACCGGGACCCAGTCGGGCTCCTTGTTATGGTTTCCATCGGAGGTAATTACGACCCATTTGCCCGTCAGGTCACTGACACAGATATTCCAGCCCGGCGCTTTGCCGCCCACCATTTCGGTGGCTTCGGGACCGTGGCTGAAAGCGATATACTTTCCGTCGGGCGAAAAGTCGGTGTGGTACACCTCGCATGCCTTTTCGCATTTGACGATTCGGCGAACGTCCGTCACCCGGGGCTCGCCGGATGACAGATCGATACTGGCCGTGCACAAGTCCCAATCGGTCAGTCCCCACGTCATCTTCCTGCCATTGGGACCAAACTCGGCTCTACAGCCCGTGACTCCAAATCGGGTCAAATCATAAACATTGGCTTCATCGACCTTGAACGCCAGTATCGCATGTTTGAAGCCCATTCCTCCGTGGACTGTGGCAAGAAACCAGTTGCCGTCGGGCGACCAGGAAATATTGTAGAGATGGTATAGATTGGTATTGGGGTGCTCTCGGTGCAGGCGGGTTTTCAAATCGTAGAAAAACACCCCCTTCGTAGCAAAGTCCTTGATTGTGTACCGCTCGAATTCTCCCTTCAGGTAAGCGATGGTTTTGCTGTCGGGGCTCCAGCACGGCTGCCGGGCGTTGTCGGCTACTTTCACACGCTCGGTCCCATCGATATTCATACAATAGACGTTTCTGACCTTCCGGCCACTGACCGTCTCGTCAGCAACGCAGCAAAGCTTCGTGCCATCCGGCGAAGCATGGGGATACATCTCGTCCACGTCGGGCGTACGAGTCAGGTTCACGGGGTCGGAGCCATCGGCGTTTATCATATACAGCTCCCAGTTTTCCTTGCCGTTTGTTTCGCGGAACGTTTCGTACACGATCTTGAAGCCGATTTGGCTCAATGGCAGTTCAGTTCGGGGCGACGGAGTCGTGTTGAGCTTCAGCTCGCCCGCCGCCTGCGACTGGCAGAAAGCTCCGCTGGTTATCGCAAGCGTAAACAGAACGCGGAGACTCTTTACAAACAGACTGTTTCTTCCGGCCCAACATTCACTTGTCATGGTATCTCCCTGGCTCATGGAGCGGTTGCTGGCATCGGCACCCAATCAGGCTCCTTGTTGTGGTTGCCGTCGGTGGTGATTCTCACCCACGTTCCCGCCATATCGGTCACACAGATGTTCCAGCCTCTGGCCAGACCGCCGACCTGCTGGCCGCCCGCGGAAGGACCATAGCTGAAGGCGATATAATTGCCGTCGGGCGAGAAATCGACGTGATAGACTTTTGCCGTGTGAAGACATTCGATGATCTTGCGTATATTGCTGACCCGGGGCTCGCCGGAAGTGAAGTCAATGTCGCCGACACACAGGTCCCAATCCGTCTCGCCCCAGGTTATTCTTTTTCCATCCCGGCTAAAATCGGGTCTGCACCCCCGGACGCCCCATCTCTCAAGATCGAAGACTCGTGTGCCGTTGACTTCTAAAGCCAGAATTGTGTCGCTGTATTCGGTCGATCCGTGCACGGCCGCGAGCAACCAGTTGCCGTCAGGCGACCAGCAGATGGCATAAAGATGGTGCAGGTTCGTATTCGGGTGTGCTCGGTGCTGCCCGGTCTGACAGTCATAGAACAGAAACTCAGCGGTCGCGTATTCCCTCGTGCTGTAGCGCTCATATTCTCCTTTGAGGTAAGCGATGGTCTTGCCGTCGGGACTCCAACAGGGTTGACGCGCGTTTGTAGCCACTTTCACACGTCCCGTCCCATCGATATTCATATAATAGACACAGCGGACCTTCTCTCTTCTTTCTCCCTCGTCAACGACGAAGCAGATTCTCGTGCCGTCGGGCGAAGCGTGCGGATACATTTCGTCCAGGCGGGGGGTTTGCGTGAGGTTGACCGGATTGGATCCGTCCGCGTCCATCCGGAAGATTTCCCAGTTTCTCTTGCCCTCGGTCTCGGTATAGGTTTCAAAAAGTATCTTGTAAGGGACTCCGCGAAGGTCCAGGGCGTCTGCCGGGAAAGGCACCTTCCTCATCTGCCCCCTGTTTTGGGCCGGCGAGCCACCGGAGGCGTCATTGTTTGCGCCCGATGTAAACAAGAAAAACAGGAGAATTGCCGCGCCCGCTGCAAGCCGCTGACGGCTTGTGTTCCAGTACTGCCTTGCCATAAAACCTCTACCTACCCCAAAGTCTATACATCATTCTATCTCGCC
>DATKWR010000135.1:0-26121 GCA_035529475.1 Sedimentisphaerales bacterium
CAGAGGCTCCTGACGAATTCCAATAATTCTTCACATAGTCGTAAACGCTTATAGCATACATTAAAATGTGTGTCGTCTTATTTTTTGGTTAAGCAACCATAAGAATAAGACAGCAGAATTATGCCGAGTAATCAAGGGATAAAACGCTGAATAAAGGCAAAAAAATCAGGAAAAAATGAATTTACTCGGCATAATCGAATTGTCGGCATAATTGCGTTTATGCCGAGCTCGGCATAAACGCAAGACCTTTGCGTCCCTGCTGGCCCAGCGGGGTGTGTCGACAGCAGTGACTCAAAGACTTTTGGAACACTCCACGCCTCAACTGACGAATGACGTCTACACAAATGTTGATCCGGCGCTTCGCCAGGCTATTGAACGATTGCCTGTGGCGGAGTGGCTGTGAGAAGCACTTGGCCTCCTCAGTAACCTCACCGAGATGACAAAGTACATGCGGAGCAGGTGCGGCGTGAACGGTCTGTCCTCGGTGTTGATGAACGTCGCCTGGACTGTGTAGCCCCGCGTATAGTGGCGACTGTTGCCGCAGTCCTATCGCAGTTTCGGATTTGCTATGATTGGCATCTCTGTATTCATTTGTCTATTGTTGATAGACATCCCCATAATACGCGGGCCACGATTTCCTCGGTCTCAGTCTGCAGGATGTGACTGTTTGAGCACCCATTGGGATGACTCCAGGCTGTCCAAAGGAAGATTGAAACTCATCTGATATGTATTGGATCCGGGGTCATAGACCGTCTGCCAGTAGTCGTTGCCGTGGACCGACTGGTCAAGCGACACAAGCCGGCCATCGATGTCCTGGAATAAGACGTAGCCCGACGGCGTTTTCAGACCGTCGAATCGGATGGGTACGGCGCCGACGCCGCCCGTAATGTCGACCGTAATCTCGGGTTGCGAGGCCTGGATGATGATGGGATAGGTGCAGGTCAGCACGCCTCCCCCCACCGTCACACTGAGATCGTTTCCCTTCGCCTCTCGATATACGGTCTTCCAGGAACGCGGGTTGAGCACAAGATGAGTTCTAAAGGCTTCGTTGGGGCCATAGTAATCGTCCGCCATATGCGGCAGCGTGATCCATTCCAGATCCATCTCGATCTTGTCGCCCGGCTTGAACTCCTTTATGCCTTCGGGCGGCACGAGGAGCAGGTCCAGATCGCAGCGTCCGTCCTTCTGGACTTTGTGAACAGGCATAGAGATCGTGGGATTATTGTATGTCTTGCCATCGAACAGGGTACGATAGGATCGAATCACCAGTGCGCGACTTCCCGTGCCCCAATCCTTGCCGCTCGTGTGGATGGCCCCAGGAAACGCAACCCACCACGGCCCCTCGCTCGACAACTTCACCTTGTCCACAAACAACTCATCCGGTTTCAGATTCAGAGGAACCTTCTGCTCTGCGATCAGGCCAGCTCCGTTTCCATAGGAGATCTGAGGCGTCACCAACTTGCCGGTGCGGCCCATCTTGAACAGCCACGCCATCTCCGCCGAGAATTTCCTGCGGAACTGGTAATCGAGCGTATGGAAGGTGCGTGCATAATCATCAGTGCGCAGTGTCCGGACGGTGGCCGCCACGTCTACTTCGCGGTGCGGGCCGTAGCAGCCGTTGTAGCGAACTTCGGTCAGGCACGGGCCGTGACTTAGGTAGGCCGTTTTCATTTCCGTGAATGCAAGCTTGTCGCCTTGGGCGTCATGAACACCGAGCCAGTCCCCGCCCCAACCGGCATCGGTCCAACTCCACTTCTTCCCCTTCGGACCGTTGCGGGTCATGAGCATCCGCACGTCGGTGATGGCAATGTCGGTAGCGCTCATGTCCATGTCCAGGCACATGGTTTCGCCCCAGCAGCCTATGGCCAACTGATCCCAGCGTCCGTTGCTGCCCCAACCGACAAGAGACAGTTGCGCATGACTGGCCGACGGCAGCGTGCCGTAGAATCCGTAGGCGATACGAAGCTTGTACCGCGACTTTCCGGGCGACGCCGGAAGCAGGATGTAAGCGCGGAGGTAGGCGCCAAGCTCCCGATAGTGCCAGTTCTTGCTGAGTTGGACCGGGATACCGGTGGGCACACCATTTTTATCACACAGAATCGGGCAGAGCCCCGTGATGTTCGCCGGCCTGCTGAGATCCAAGAAGAACGGCACTCGCACACACCCTTTTCCCGGATTATCCACGACAATAGTAAACTCATCATAATCGCGGATATCCGTGTAACCTGTCTTCCACGCACGCTGAAGACCTTTAACCGCGGCCTTCATACAGTTGCTGCCGTCTGAAAATGTCACCGGCCAGGTTTGTCCGGGCGTACTGACCTCGATCGAGACGCGATTATCCCGGGCCGGTAGACCTGATATGTTGCAGATCAAAGTGACACTGTGACGTTGCCCTGCCTTCCAGGCACCGTCGATTTGCTTCTCCTCGCGCCACTGGCCCGGATCACCCGTCAGAGCCACACTCAACTTTGCATCACGCCAGACTGCCGGCACTTTCTCATTGAGACTCCGTGGATTCAGTTCGGCCGTCAGCGTCAGACTCCCGGGCCAGGCAAGAATATCGAGCACGCCGTCGCAATCAAGCAAATTGCCGGCTTCATCCTGAAGCTTCAGAACCAGCAGATCAAAATGCTGAACCAAGCGGCCCGATTCCCAAAGCCGCACACTGCTGAGGCGCTTGACGTTGGTGTCCGTGCCGGCCCTGCAGGTGACGGCCCGATAGACCTTGCCATTGACTGTGAGTTCGATCGCCAGCTTCGCGCGCGCCAGGGCCCGGAGTCGCTGCCCACCCGACGCAAGGGCCTCTGTGTAATCAAGATCGTCATCCAGCAGCCCGAAGCGAGGATTCATCAGATCATCCACATCAAGCATTAAGCCGAAGTGACCGGACTCGATGCAGAGGACATCGGCCGACGCATCCCGCGGACTCTTGCGCCAACCATTCAGCCAGTAGCCAAACGAATAATCCTTTGTCGCAACCGGACAAGAGCTGCCCGTGCTTGCCCCCTCAGAATCCGGTCCCTGCCAACGCAAATTTCGAAATTGAGGTTTGGCTCCACTCCAGGGTTTTCCGACTAGCCTGGGATTCCCTTTGCCGCCTCGTTTCGGTTTCAAGCGTTCCTCATGAGTGAGTTTGAGCCTTCTGATGCCTTTCCAGGAACCTAATGGATTTCCGCCTGTATCGCGAAAGTCTTGCAGGTCTAAGACAACCTTCTGCCACTGATCGCCGCCGGTCAAATGGACTTCCGCCGCATAATCATCAATCACGATGACCAGTGTGTTCGATTGTTCGGCAAGAACGTCTATCGCAAGTGCCGCTTCTGTAGGAGCGGCGTAGGTTTCATCGGCAATCTTATGCGTGCTGCGAGCCCATTCATCCGGCTTGTAGGTGAACCACTCTTTCTCCCAGTCACCTGCGAAAGATTCTATCAATAGCGAAGGCTTGCGCGTTGCTCGCACGCCCGCCGCCGCAAGTTGTTTCGGAGTCGCGATTTGGAGTAAAGATGAGACATTGAACGACTTTGCTGTATAGGTTCCGTAGTAGTAGCCTGCCCCGGAAACAGGTTCTTCGAGCGGATAGGTGACGTTGGCATAAACCCACAGAGGATTTTCGACGTTGCTCAGCGGCAATTTCGCCGTACAAACGCCACCGATTTGCTCGGTCTTGGCGTGATGCCAGAAGCGATGCACGGCGTTCTGCATATCTTCTGGCCCTTCGTCCGTCTTACCATGCTGCGTGTAAAAGACGTCGACCGAAACCACGGATCTTGAACGATCTGGCCGAACGCTGAAGCTCGGCACGCCGTCATCGGTCTTCATCGCCAGCGTTGTTTCGGGTGTCTGCGGAAACGAAAACGAGCCTCTCAAATACTGATCCATCCACAACATCGTGGCGACCTCGTACTGTGGAGTATCCTGGTGGTTGTGGTGCGGCGAACAAGTGACGCGCCACTGGTCCGTCCCGATTTCAGCAATTGCTTTGGGCAGATCGCTGATGCGGCCGTGGAAGTCATTTGATGGAGTAACGAAGATGATCGGGCAGGAAATCTTCCTAAGGTTCACATCATCGCCCAGAGTCGCACGATACAGCGGGCTCTTGTTGTGACGATCACTGATGCCTCCACAGGACGGCGCCGCAGCTTTGACTCGCGGGTCCATGGCCGTCATGACCGTCAGCTTGCCGCCCATCGAGTGACCGTAGATCCCAAGCCGGTCTGGATCGACTTGAGGCTGCTCTTCCAGAAATGTCAGAGCCCGGCGTGCCGCAAGAGCGCACAGAAACCAGCCGCTGTTTCGCGGCGACTCAACCTCGTCCAGAGTCCATGCCGCTGGCTTCGCGCTTGGAAACACGTTGCCGGGATTCCTGCCAGGGGCATGATAGCCGTCAACCGCCCCCCAGTCGGTCGTCAGTTTGTATCTGGGGTCGTCGGTCTTGCCTTCCCAGAATAGTTGTACACCCTCCTTGTTCACCACGTATCCCGGCGAAGATATCCGACCTGCCCAGGCAATGGAAATAGTAGCATAGCCCCGTTTGGCGTTGGCGAGCACGGCACGATGATCGGCGTACTGCCCTCCTCCGTGTATCTGGACCAGACCTGGAAGATTCTTGCCCCCCTTGGGATACCCGTACACCGCAGCCATCTTAGCCTTCTTCCTCTTGAAGACACCGATACGATAACGCACCACCCATAGCACCACATCGTCTTCTTCCCATTCCTTGAGAACTTCGACTTCGAGAGGTTCCGCACGAGGCTCAAAACCTGCCCACATTTCGGAAAAGTTCATCGGTCCTTGTGTACTCTCAAGCGGAGGCAGCGTATCCGGATTGCCTGCAAACGCAATCGAATATCCTGCCAATGCCATTACTAACAGCCATTTTACGAGTTGCATGTTCTTGGATTCTCCAAATTGGGGTCGCCGAGATCGCATGAGCCAACAGAAACGCCAAGTCAGACCGACGACGGAAGCCGCCTACTCTCAATCACCGCTCCTGCCCCCACGTCGGTCAAACGCCGTGTTTCATTCAGACTTCATTATGCCCTCAGGTTTGCTGCATTGATGATGGGGTTATGATTCACAGATAGAATCAATCCAACGATGTGAAGTGTATTGCCTTTAGGCTGGCTTGGGCCAGATCGCCTTCGAGGCACGAAACACTCACCGTGTGTCTTCCTGCTTCTGGGAAGTTAATCCACCCGATTGGAAACTTCTGATAGTTGTGCGATGAGTTCTGCTGATTCTGAATGTGCTGGCCACCGGCTTCGTCAATACCCCATACGATCCTCCCTTCGCCGCTGTAGGTGAGATCCACGTTGTAATAGCCTGGCTTGAGTACATCTACCTCCCACGAAGCCTTCCCGCCTTCCTCCCATTGCCATACGTGTACCACATGTTTCCACTCGCCGAACTTCTCCATCCATTTCTTTGATTCCTGCTTGGCGCCAGCGACCTCTGCAAACTGTGCGAGGATCGTCGTCTCCAGCGAAGGATCGATTCCCCAGCAAGGATCGACTATGGGCTGTGCCTCAAGTGTTACCTGGACCACGGGAACCATCTTCTCAGATATGCGCGAAGGCAGCTTTATCCTGGTCCAACCATCCAGGGTCTGCACCTTAAGTTGAGCCTGTTTCTTCCTGTTGCCCAGTAGACGCGCGGACTTGACCCTGGTCTTGAGCCCGGGCAGATACAAGGCGCCCTCTTGGGGCAAATCAAAGACACATAGGAAGAGCGTCTTGTCCTTGACCGTGACATTACCCCAGGGCAGGGCATGCCGCCAGGGCGATGCATCCGTGCCGTAGACCACCTGCGGATAGCGTTTGATCCACTCGCCCGCCTTACGCAGGGTGCGTGCGGCCAGTTCCGGCACCGTCCCGTCCCCACGCGATCCGATATTGAGCATATAGGTACCGCCGCGCCCCACACAGGCGATCAGGCGGTAAAGAATCTCCCTGGGAGTCTTCCAGTAGTTGTCGTACCAGGCATAGGCCCAGGAGTCATTGGTGGTATCCACTGTTTCCCACATTCCCTCCACGTTTTCATTAGGCACCTCCATATCGCCAAGTGTCTGGTAATCACCCAGTCCGTAGCCGGCCCGGCCTGACACCAGGGCCTTGGGCTGATTCCTGCGCACGATCTGCACGAGTTCTTCCACATACTCCCGGGGGATACGTCCCGGCGTATCGAACCAGACAATCGCAATCAGCCCGTACTGCGTGGTGATTTCCTCCACCTGCGGGCGGCATTTGTTTTCGTAATAGTACTTGAAATCCACCTTCCTGCCGTCCGCGGTCTGCTGCGGCCCGTTGCCGCCGCCCGGGAAGGTCCAGTCCTGGTTATGTGAGTAGTAGAATCCCAAACCGAGACCGTGCGTGTCGCATGCCTGGGCCAGTTCCTGCATAGGATCGCGCCCGAACGGAGTCGCGTCCACAATATTGAACTTACTCACCTTAGAGTGGTACATGGCAAACCCGTCGTGGTGCTTTGCTGTAATGACGATATACTTCATACCCGCATCCTTGACCAGTTTGGCGATCTCATCGGCATTGAACTTGGTGGGATTAAATTCAGCCGCCAAGGCCATATATTCGTCAACCGGGATATTGGCTACACGCCGGTTCATAATCCACTCACCGATGCCGTAATAGGTCTTGCCTTTGTACAGATTCCCGAGGTTTGAGTAGAGCCCCCAGTGGATGAACATGGCGTAATTGCCTTCTTCGAAAAGCTGGCCCCGTTGAGCATCAGCCGCCTTGAGGCGCATGACCCGTTCGCCCCACATCTGATCCATACCCTGACAAAATGAAAGGCCGGATGTTACAAATACTATCAAGATTGCCTGTCCTATTGTTCTCTTGCTCATAATTAATCTCTTTCTTATTCTAAGACGACAGCATAATTCTAGATGTTGCTCAGCGCAGGCTTCGTGCAGAATCTGGCATCAGCAAACCTATTTTTTCGCAGTTGCATCCATGCTATCCTAATCAGTTCATTTTTCACGTTCGGCGGAGAAAAGACGTTTGTCCGGCTGGCTGGGCAGGGATTCTTGCCACTGCGAGAGCTTCTGCAACAGCTCCGTCACTATCTCTGGTTGTTCTTTCTTTCGATCATTTCTCTCATAGGGATCCGCAACAATGTCGAAGAGTTCCACATAACTGGCTTGCCTATTGGTCACCAGTTTCCACGGGGGATCCAAAACTGCATAAGAGACCCAGTGGTCGGGTCTGTTCTTGGGGGCCGGCCAGGATGAAGGGTATTTCCAGAACAGCGGCCTGGTTCGTTTGGGAGCCCCGTTGCCCAATAGGGTGGACACCTGGCTGATGCCGTCCGGTGTATAAGTGGTCGGCAGTTGAACGCCTGCGATTTCACAGAAGGTAGGCAGAAGGTCCACGGCCGAGATAATGGAGGTCTTATCCACCTCGCCGGCGGCGATCTTGCCCGGCCAGCGTGCGATAAAGGGTACACCAATCCCGCCTTCAAAGAGAGAGGCCTTGTAACCCCGCCTGCCTCCGGTGATCCCCTTGGCCGCCCCGATGCCGTAGCCAGCCCCTGTAGCCGTGTCGTGCATTAAGGCCGGCGCCGTAGGCGCGGCAGCCCGGGCCGGGCCGTTATCCGAGCTGAAGATGACCAGGGTATTCTCGGCCAGTCCCAGGCGATCCAGGGTACGCAAAACCTCGCCGATACGGTCATCGGCATGAGACAGGACCGAAGCGTAGATGTTGTCGGCCTCATCCAGATCGCGGAAGCGCCAGCGGTACTTTGGCTGGGTGTGGAACGGCGTATGGGGCTCATGCAACCACAAGTTGATAAAGAACGGTTTCTTCTTGCGGTGGCTCTTTCGGATAAAGGCGATGGCATTGCGCGCATCTTCATGTACGGGCATCTGCTCGCCGGCGCAGTTGAATGCGCCGTATGCATCAAAGCCGTACTTGCTGGGCAGCGGTGAATCGGGAATCATGTCGTTGGACAGGTGCCACTTGCCGAAGTGGGCCGTGGCACAACCGCCCTCCTGCAGGAATCGGGACAAGAGGGGCGCCTCGGGATCCAACCAGTCGGGCATGTTGCGTCTGGCATTCTGTTTGACCCAGGCAAAATGCCCGTCAATGTTGTAGCGTGCTGGAAAATGCCCTGTCATGACCGCAGTTCGACTGGGTGAACACACGCCGCTGGCCACCACAAAGCCATGAAAGTCCGTGCCCTCGCTTGCCAGCCGATCGATATTCGGCGTTTTGACGTAAGGGTGCCCGTGACAACTGAGGTCCCCCCAGCCCCAATCATCGGCGAATATGAAGACAATATTAGGGGGGGAATCTGCAGCCTCAACTGACTTTCTTGCTGGCTTTGACATTGCCCGCAGGGCCGGTGTACCACTGGCAGTCAATCCAAAGGCCACGCAAGACCTCAAGAAATGACGTCGGCTGATTCGTGATGCTTTACTATAATGGCCAGAGCGTGATCTCATTAGCTTTCTTCCTATCTTCTCAAAACAATTATTCAATCTTGCGACATATTCGAATGCTACCTTCTGAGTATTGGCGTAAGCACAATGTTGCGAAAACTGGCGGCTCCATGATTGCCTTGAAGATAAAGGGGCCCGGGCTTCATGGGATCGGAGTGCAGTGCTCCGCCGGTACAACCCAGCAGTGGTTGGTTGTCGATCACGGTCTTTCCGTTCAATACCACGGTGACGTAACGGTCCAGCAGGATGACCTCAAAGATCTGCCACTGTCCCGCGGGTCTCTCCGCACTCTGCGCAGGTGTGATACGGCTGTAGATCGCGCCCATGTTGTGGGGATTGAGGGGCTTTCCATAGGAATCCAGGATTTGCAGCTCGTAGATGCCGCGAAGATAGATGCCGCTATTGGATTTCTCCGGCACATTGACTTCGAACGTCAACCTGAAGTCCTCGAATTCCTCAATGGTTCTGAGATTGCCATAGGCAATGTGTCGCTCGCCCTCGGGCTGAGTCGGCCGGTTGACCAGCACGCCGTCCTGGGCGATCCAACCACTGGCGTTATTGGGATTGGTCAATTTCCAACCATCGAGATTCTTGCCATTAAACAGGGTGATGGGCTCTCCATAGGTCACTTTGGACAGATCTGGTTTGGGTGGCAGGGGCGGAATGCGTTTGCCTTTGAATTCCGCACGCCCGAATTTGCGACCATCAGGCCTGGCTTTGACGGTAACGAGTTTCAGGTCGTCGCCTGAAAGAGTCGCCGTGATGGTTTCAGTGATCTTTTTGCCCTTGTTCGCTCCCCTGCGTTCAACCTGTACGCGGGTGATTACAAGCCGATCGCCTTCGACTTTGATTGAGTTCACCGGTTTGACACTACCGCCTCCCCAGAGTATGGCCCCGTCCAAGTCGCCCTGTTCCTGTGTCACCCCGAGCCAGCCAGGGCCACCATTGGGCAGGGTCAGTGCCCAATAGCCAATATACGTATTGTCGGCGCTTGCGCAGAGACCGACCGTTGCCGAGGTCAGCATCACGACAGCAAGAAGCACGCTTCTGATCATCAAGGAATTCCTTTCAGTAATGTCATTCTCTATACGTTCATCTCCAGGGGGCCCCAGCCGCTGCGTGGTTCACGCCACACGAGTTCGTTGAGGACGGGGTCGCTGGTGATTTTTCCTGCCTCGTTTAACTCGATCTTTTTGTCGGCTCGGGCACAGAGATTGATGAGCTGGATGTTGGCCGTCATGGGCCCCGAGTAGCTGAAATTCGATCGGCTGAATTCGCGAGGCTTTTCACCGCGGCAGGACATGAAGAACTCCTGGTGGTGGCCCGGTGAGCGTTCAATCAGCTGTTTGGGGCGGCCAAATTCCCGATGCCTGGACAGGGGCATCAGTATGGGAGCGTCCCAGTAGGCGCCGCTGCTCATCATCTTGCCCTTGGTGCCTATGACAATATTGCCGTTCGTTGGGAGCTTGCGTCCTTCTGCCTTGAGTTCCTCGGGAATCTCGGGCATAAATGGCTTGCCGTCCTTGTCCTTCCCTTCATACCAATAGGTCGTGAATGCGGGCCAACTGCCTTGGGCGCGGTACGTGCATTTGACCACCATACCGCCGGGCCACTGGTCTTGCACCGGCCCGGTCATGACGACCGGTTCGGCCGTGGCCGCGTAGGAAGGCTCCATGATGGCATAAACTCCATCGGTGATATGGCAGGCCATATCCCCCAATGCGCCGCAGCCAAAATCGACCACGCCGCGCCAATTAAACGGATGATAAGGTCCGCGGCCCCTGCGACTGCCTTGACGGGGACCGGCAAAGGGACGCATGGGCGCCGAACCAATCCAGGCATCCCAATCAAGAGTCTCAGGCACGGGATCGGTCCAATCCGGACGGTCGCCGCCCTGCGGCCAACCCGGCCGGTTGGTCCAGCTATGAAACGCCTTTATGTCGCCCAAGGCGCCGGCCTTGATGTATTCATAGGCCATACGCCAACCCATGCCCGCATGCCCCTGGTTGCCCATCTGGGTAACGACATTCTTGTTTTTCTCATACGCCTTTTGCAGCAACAGGGCTTCACGCACAGACCAGCTCAGCGGTTTCTCAGTATAGCAGTGGATGCCCATCGAAACCGCAGTCATGGAGGGCGCAAAGTGGTTGTGGTCAGGCGTGGCCACGAACACCACGTCCAGTTCTTTGGCGTGATTCTCAAAGACCTTACGCCAGTCCGTGTATCCTTTTGCCTCGCTCCAGCCTTCTTTTTTCAGAACGCCGTCCCAGCGCGTACGATCAACCTCAGCAAAGGCCATACATCGAAGCCCGGCTTCATGTGAAGCCTTGGTGTGAGCCCTGGCCCTTCCTTCCGTAGCGACGAATCCGACCTGGAGCTTTTCGTTAAGTCCCCGGCCTCTCAGGAAACGGGGAAAACCAATTGTACACGCAGCCCCAATAGCGGTTGTACGTTTGATGAATTGACGCCTGGTTAGTTTTGACACGGTTCTGACTCCTTATTATATGTGTAGCTGAGAATTCTTCTTCACTTTCGTGTTTGCTTCTTCTGACCCTTCCACTGCTTGGCCTTGACATCCGTGGCCCAACCCCACCCCTGCGGCATGCGGCGAGAAATACAGGAAGAAGGGCTTATCCTTGTTCCGTTCCAGAAACTGTGCCATGTAGTCGCCATCGAGATCGGTCCGGAATACTTCGGATCCGTCAGGCTTCAGGCAGATTAGTAGCTTCTTGCTTGGCGCGGACCTCGCGACTTCCATGAACCCACGGTCCAGCGGGCCCTGCTCCCTGGAGCCGATGTCCCACTTGCCGATCATATGTCAGAACGGCTTATCGAAGGGATTGATCCGGCCTGCAAGGCCCGCAATCTCTCCGTCTGTCAACGCACGGTCATAGATCCGAATCTCGTCCAGAGCACCCGGGAAGTACCGGCTGTCCTCCGGGCCACTCATGCCAATTCGGACATCGTGCTCGGCAACGAGTTTATAGGTATCGTCGTCACCGCTGAAGTATGTGTCTTCCACGCCGTCTACGTAGAACTTGGTGTTCTCCGGCCTTAGATTGGCGCCCTCGGTGACGACTAAAGCAACATGGTGCCATTCACCGTCGTTCACATAGGTATTGCCTCGGAGATTACCGGCATTGTGCTCGGTGCGCAACCTGCCTTCGTGCACGCGCCAGGTCAGTCGTGTGGCGCTTCCTGTGCTTGCACCCCAGGTCACCATCTCGGTGTCGCCGCTATCACTGGTTGTCTTTACCCAGTTACTAATACTGAATGCAAGCTGGACAGGATTATTGGGATCCGTCTGGTCGGCATTGATGCCCTTATAGCCGTCAATATTGACATAATCATCCGCGCCGTCCAGTTCCAGCGCCTGACCTGCGGCTCCAGGCACGAAAAGCGGGCCGCCCACAGGTGTACCGTGGCGATTGTTGCCTGAGGCATCCTGATAATCTCCGTCCAGCGGATAGTAGGCTGCCAGATTGGCCGCATCCGGCTCTACGGGCGTGATCAACTGACGGGGGTACGGATACAGCCTGATATCGTCAAGGAGCAAGGTGCCACTGGCGCCCGGGCCTTGAATACCAATAGCCAGGCTGGTGACACTGCTCAGGTTCGCGCCGATCGACGTGAGATCGATATTCCAGGGTTGCCATCCCGCCAGCCTCAGGTTGCCGGCGTCACCGTCGTAATCGATCCTGAAGCCGTTGACTTTCACGTACAGTTGTCCCGGCACATTGGCCGCATCGCCGTAGAACCACAGAGACAGCGTTTGAATACCGTGGGCCGTCCAGTCCCGGCCAATCGCGAGGTCATCAGTGTTTACTGTAGCCTCAGAGTTGCTAAAACTACTGTTGTCGTAAAACAATGGCATTGATTGCTTGCCGCCGTGAACAATGGTTTCCTCTGTATATGAATTTGAGGTTTCGTTACCTACAGCCGATCCTGTTCCATTGCCGGGGTATGCCGGTTCATTATCATGTGCGACATAGCCAAGGCCATCTTTCCACGCCCACCATATCTCGTTGTTACCAACGTCATAGGACTCGAAATCATCCACAACAAGATATTCAACTGTCGTAAAGCTCCAAATGTCGCTTTGCCATGTTGTGGTAGTCTCGGCATCATTGACCTCATCGACCCGCCAGTGGTAATCTTGCCCCAATTTCAGGTCAAGCGAAGCGGTATCAAAAACCGGCTCAGTGACTGGACCGGCCAGAGCCAGAGCATTCGGATCATCGCTGATGTACACATCATGTGAGACCGCTTCTCTGCCCGCTCTCCAACCAAGAACCACATTCGGGTCCACATCCGTCGCTCCGGAATCCGGGTAGGGCTCTTTTGCATGCACAGGTATCCTGAAGAAGCGGACCTCACTGAGCCCGCCGAGGGGACTTCCCCAGGTGCTGTTGGCGGTCAACCTGACGTACTTTGCCGCTGCCCCTTCAAAATCAATAGTGGTCTCGTGAGCATAACCGGGCATGCCGGGCGCCTGGGCAAACTCGTGAGTCGTACCCAACGCCTTATAGTCGATCCCGTCAGCCGAATACTCAACGGAAACGTCTTTGAACCCGAAGCCGTATATTTGCTCCAAACTGCTGTTATGATTCCATACCCACATCTCGTGAAGTTTGGAAATCCTGTCAAACTCATATTCGATCCAGGGCAGACCATCTCCGCCCGGGCTGCTGCGCCACATGTCCGTGGTTTCTGTCGAGTGCAGATCATTCGCATCCACTCCCGAACCGTTCACGGTATTCTCAGCTTCTTCATCTACGTTGCTGCTGGAAGCCGTGGCTGTTACGTTCTCTATTGGATATGCAAGCAACTCGGTCGTAAAGCTCCAGACCTCGCCTGGATACACAGTAGAGTCCGGCGGGGCGTTGACTTCATCGACACGCCAGTAATAAGTCTGCCCAAAATCGAGACCACCCGGAGGATCATACGTTGTAGCGGTTTGGCCTTGACGGGCCAGCACGCCCCGCGGATCGGTTCGGCTGGCCTCGTTGACATCGGCAAAAATCGTGCCTAAATACACATCGTGTGTGGCGGCAAACTCTCCCGGCGTCCAGCCAAGCACCGTATTCCAAAGCACTTCTGTTGCTCCATCAGCCGGATCGGGTTTCCTGGCCTCGGTAGAAGCGTAAGAAATCGCTGTGGCCGAAAAATGCGGCACATACGCCCCATGCCAATTCTGGAGCGTGGTATACGTCAACTGCTGATGAATGCCCACGTAATCAACATCAGTGAAGATCGGACTTCCCACCGAGCTTCCGAGGGCGGTGCTGATCTCGATATTCGCGTTCTTGTCAAAGGCAAACCATTCTATGGTCGTTGTGTCGGCCAGCGTCACCTCTGTATCCGTTGTCCCGACACCGGCAGCCACGACTCCACTGACGTAGGTCTCGCCCCCGGCGTCGACAAACCACCGGACATCCAATGTATCGGTACCCATGCGATTCCGAAGGGTCACGGATATCTCGGACAACGCAAGCGAGTCATCGAAAGAGGTCGTATCAAATCCAATAATGTTCGCCCAAGGGGAAGGTGCGTGACCGGCAGCACCTTCAGCATTCGTACTTCCTCCGCCAACAAAGGCATGTCCATTTGTGTGGGCCTGTCCAATTCTTCGTTGGGCGGTTCCGGCTTGGGCAATCGCCGCCTTGAAGGCAGCCTGACTGCCAATGGCCGGGACAACCTCATCGGTGGTGCTCCAGACCGAGTCGTCTGCGTCCCAGGGTCCAGGGGTATTCGTGGTCGGTTGACCCGCGATATCCGCACTGGATCCATCAAACGAGACCATCACTTCCTGTGCTAATGCAGCATAGGGAACCAATACTACGACACAGAAAATTGAGACAATTAGCTTCTTCCACATAATTAAACCTCCTTTTTGCAAAATAATATGTTGAGATTTAAATCTTTTCCCTGGTTGTACTGTGTTGAATCCTTTCTCTTGACATGTTCAAGTATCGGTAACATTCTTTCTTCTTTTCATCTGTGCTCCAGTTGCTGGCATTGCAATTTGATGAATTCGGCAAGCCGCATAACTTACGTCTCATAAAAAAGGCGAAAGCTAACTTATCTGTTCATGTACTTTATTATACCTATCCCGGAGGCAGAAATATATCCTCCGTATGAATGATTTTGCCACTTTCAAAGGATATTCGTTTTCTCGGACGGACTCACCGGAATATGACCTGCCCACATTTGATAGTCATAGAGTAACTTTAAGTAGACACTGCCTATTGATTAGTGCTACAATTTGAGCATGTGCCGAATGATAATCATATATCTGACAAGCTCACTGATTGCTATCCTCTCAACCAGCGCATTTCCTGCTGAATCGTCTACACAGCTTGATGACCTCACGCTAATCCAACTTGAGCAGCGATTGGCATGCATCGACTCTGATTTGGAGCAACTTGCCCGCTACAGCTTGCGCAGCGGAATCGGCCCGGTCGGCTACCGATCTAAGACATACGACGACAGCACCAATACGGAATGGATCCAAATTGAATTGGGTGAAGAAATCCCCATTGATCAGATCGTGCTGGTGCCAACCGTCTGGCGCGATACGGAGAAGGGATTCATGGACGACGGGTTTCCCCTCGAATTCAATATTGCTGCCGGCAATCATGCAGATCCCAACGGCACCGTGATCGCCCGCTTTGGGGCCCGGGACCGCCTCTTGCCACGCATCGCGCCCCTGGTCGTACCCTGTACCGGAACCACCGCGTCCTGGATCAGGATCGAAGCCACTGCCCTCTCAACTCGCGCCTGGGACGGCAAGTATATTCTTCAGTTAGACGAGATCCTGGTTTTCAACGGTCAGGAAAACATGGCTCTGAACCAACCTGTGCAGGCATCGTCACCAGACGATCCCGCCGGCTTCCCACGACGCATTCAGTATCTGGTGGACGGATTCGTACCCTACCTGATTGACAGCTATCAGGGAGACCAGAGCATCGCGTATGTCAGCCCGGTCGGCGTCGGCGACCACCCCACGTTCACCATCGATCTGGAGACAGTGCAGCCCCTGAGCCGCATTCACCTGCACGCCGTGGATCTGAGTGATACTGTGCCAATATCCACCCCGGTCGGTTTCGGTGTGCCCCTGCGACTGCGCATCGAAGGGGCAACGCAGCCCGATTTTTCAGATGCTATCCGCTTGATCGACTATCAGAGGGACAGCATCTACGACACCGGGCCCATCATCATGCGACGTTTCCCCGAAGCCGCCTGTCGCTATGTCCGTTTGATTGCGCTGGAGCCCTATGTACACAACATGGCCAACGTCCACGGCTCCCAAATTGGATTCGCGGAAATCGAGATCTTTGCCCAGAACCGAAACGTGGCCCTGGGAAAAGCGGTTCATTCGGACTTCAAGTCGTTCAAGCTCGGACGCTCGATCGCCGCGCTAACGGACGGATGCAATCTTTACGGACGGATCCTGCCCATTCGCACCTGGATGGATGAACTGGCCCAACGTCACGACCTGGAGGCAGAGCGCCCTGTGGTGGCCGCGGAACTGAACCGTCGGTATGCACGCCAGACAATCCAGATGAAGTATTTAGGTGGGCTGGCTGTACTGCTCGCCCTGGGAACCATTATCATTGTGCTGGTTGACCGTATCATCAAACAACGCGCCATCCACGAAACGCGCGAGCACATTGCCGCCGATCTGCATGATGAACTCGGCGCCAACCTCCATGCGATCGGCTTGCTAAGTGATCTGGCATTGAATGCCAAAGACAACCCAGAAAAGCTGACCAAACACCTGCAACGCCTGCGGGCTTTGACCGAGCGCACCGGCGCCGCCGCACGCTATTGTACCAACACAATGGAAGCTGAGGGACTCTGCGAGAATCTGTTAGAGGACATGCAAAGGACCTCGTCCCGTATCCTGGCGGATCTCGAACACGCTATCACGTTTGAAGGCGAAGAGCGGTTGCAGCACATCAAGCCAAGACGACGGGTTGACCTGTTCCTGTTCTATAAGGAGTGCCTGACCAATGTCCTGCGACACTCCAACGCGACCCAGGTCACGACGAGGCTCGAAGCCCTGCAAGAACTGATCACCCTCACGGTCGCCGACAACGGCCAGGGACTGGGAGAAAACAATGGCAACGGCGTTCCAGCGTCACTCAAACGCCGGGCCCGGCTTTTGGGCGCCCAGGTCTCGGCGGGATCATCCGCCTCGGGTGGCGCCTGCATTACCCTGAAACTCAAACTATAAGAACCATGAAAACGCGTTAAGGGAACATCATGCCACAAAACATCCGAATCATGCTGGTGGAGGACAATCCCGAATATCGCGAGGTCATCAATCTGGCCATTGAAGACGAGCCCGACCTGGAATTGATCAGTCGGTATGGAACCGCTGAGGTCGCCCTGCGCGACCTACGGAACACGTCGAGACGCCAGGTACCTGACCTCATTCTGTTAGACCTCCGTCTGCCCGGCATGGGTGGACTCGAATCCATGCCCCACTTCCGATCCTCTCTACCCGATGCAAAGATTGTCATTCTCACGCAGTCCGACAATGAAACTGATGTGTTGCGAGCTATCTCGCAGGGAGCCAACGGCTATCTGCTAAAATCCGCCACCGTGACCAAAATCACCGAGGGTATCCGCACCGTAATGGCCGGCGGAGCACCGTTGGACGCTGGGATTGCAAGATTCATCATGAACACATTGAAGGCGCATCTCCCAAAAGACCAAATGGAGAATGTACTAACGAGGCGGGAACTAGAAATCCTCGCCCTACTCGGTGAGGGACTGTTGAAGAAGGAAATCGCGAAACGGCTCTATGTCAGCACCACCACCGTAGCCACCCACGTCGCCCATATCTACCGAAAGCTCAACGTCCAGAACGCACCCGCCGCCGTGACCAAGGCTTTTCACATGGGCATCTTGCCGGCCAAAGAAGGGAAGAGCAAGGCACACTGAGGATAAGATAAAGAGGGCTTTCAAGCCTGATGATCTTCACTGGCTGCTAACCGTGAACACATAGAGCCTGGCGGTTCAGGATTCATATTTCTTCTACCAGATTCAATTCCCACTTTCTCGGCATACGTTCCATAACGCACCACCGTTGGAGCCACACGCGACTCGGCTCATCCTAGAGCGTCCATTCACCGCAGGCACAGGACCGTGCCGTCCTTCAAGGCAATGACGCAGTTGCCCCGGGCGGCTGCAAGGCCGTCCCACACCGGTGGCGCGGGAAGGTCACGAAAGGCGATCTTTGCGCCGTCCTTGGCGCGAGCGGCCCAGATGCGTCCTCCTTTCTGACCGGCGAAGCTGCTCGACAGCTCAGGATCGCCGAACGAAGCTTCCATAGGTACACCGGCGGCCAGCACGGTGTCCCCAGCTACGATCAGGGCGTGGCCGGACAAAGGAATCTGCGTGGACCACCTTTGTTTCCAGTTTCGAGATAGCGGGACTACTGTGCCGAGTTGGATCGGCTTGCCTTTTTTCGGTGGGCGCCAGGCCGTGGCGCTACGCGTTCCCGAATAGAGCGTATAACCATTTGCCGGAAGCAATTTCGCGTGACGTCCCGGGAGATAGCCACGGATTTCGTAGAACACGTCACCGTCCACCGCCGCGATATCGCCCTGAGGACCAGGGCTAATGAAAGCGTTGGCCGGCCCATAGCGGAGGTCCGTATCAATCGACCAGTAGGTCCGGTGCTGCGGTGTATCGTCAAGAAATCCGGCGGATGCAATTAGGTGGTCGTCTTCTATATCCTCCATCGCGACCGGGGTCAGGTCCGGGCGGAACGCCTGGTGGCGGAGGTAGAGGAGTCCCTTCTCCGCGGAAAAGATGCCGGACTTGAAGCCTTCAATCTGTGGTATGCCCGCAAGCGGCCGAATGCGTGGAAATCCCTGGTCATCATAGGGACCGCTTATACGTCGACGATGTAGAACGTCTCCTGTCAGCGGATTTAAGCCGTACAGGACAATACCGCCGTCGATAAAGGTCTGGCGGCCGGCAGCAAAATATGCCACACGGTCATGGACCGTCACACTTCCGCTGATCGGCCAGGCCGATTCCAGTTGGCCCTGGGCGCTGATCAGCCGCTTATCCGGCAGGTCGCTGAACTTCCAGGCCAACGCGCCGTCTGTTGCCCGCAGGGCGTAGGCCCAACCGCCTCTGCATCCGAAAAGTAACAGACCCCTGTAATAGGTGGGTGGAGAATCAATCCGACCATCAGCGACGAAGGACCAATCAATTTTCCCGGATGTTCGGGAGAGAGCGTAAAGAGTATGCGCATCTTTCGCAGCGATGAAGATCAGGTCATCGACAATAATGGGCGCCGTCGGACTGGACGACAGTCTGGCCTGCCACGCCGGTTCCAGCTTCCCCTCATAGCTGGATCGAGTCACCCCGCTACGCGCGTTGGTGTTCCTGTACGTCGGCCAATCATCACTCGAAGTTTCCCTGTTCTCCTCGTCTCGTGCGCCAAAAGCCGGTCCTTTGAATAGTTGCGGCTGAGGCGACAAGTCCACTGTCTTGCTGGTAGAACGCCCTTGGTCATACAAGGCATTATAGCTGGTCAGCATCGTACCGCTGACACAGGTACACGAGTACGGCGACGAATAGAGCAATCCATTGGCCGGGAGAACGCCCAGCCCGCATGTGGCCCGGACCCACGGCGCCGGGAATTCGCCCCGGCCGTCGAGCCGGATAAAGTCACTGCCGCCTGTCTTGGAATTTATCAGGTATTGCTCGGTAATCCGGTTGCGGTAGCATCGATCGTGCGACATCGGACCCTGCATCTTCTGTTCGAGCGTGCGTACGATCCTGCCGGCTTCCGGATCGTGTCCGTTCAGGAGTCCGGTCCAGACCAGGCCCTGAGCCAGGAAGATATCAGACGACTTCATGTAATTGAGGCTATTCTTCGCGGCCCAGGCCAGGTGGCCGTCCTTGAGTGGAAAGGCACGGACCTGGTTATGGGTCGAGCAAAAGAGCATATCGTCAGATAAAACCAGGGTAGGCTGAACATTGTTGGATGCCTTTTGGTCGGTCGGAATCAGGTCATTGTGCTCAGCCCGCCAGCGGATATCGCCTGTGCGGGCATCGGCGCAGATGACGCCGGTTTTGGTGCAGTAGGCCAGTTGTTCGTTACGGATTGACATTGTGCCGCCGAGATAGCCGCCGTCGTCGGTTATCTGCTTTGTCCAGAGCGTCTTGCCGGTTGCGGCCTCGACGGCCAGCAGACGGACCTCGGTGTCCCTGGATGTTTTATCCATGAATGGCTCGCCGACGGCCACGTAGAGGATGCCGGCGTCATAGGCGAATTCCTGGGTGTTGGGTGTATTCTCATAACGTTTCAATACCTCGCCCGATGCGCCGTCGAGCACGCTGATCGGCTGGTTGGTGCCCAGTAGGCAGTACAGCTTGTCGCCGATCGCGGCGATCCGACGTTGAATCTGGGTAGCGATAAACTTCGGATAGCCATTTGTCGGCCAGATGCCTTCAAGCGGGCGCTGCCAGAGCTTCATGCCGTTAAACGCATCGCGCACGATCAGGAAGTACCTGCCCGGCAGGCTATGGTATTCCGGCGTTTCCAAATCCTCGATCGTGTAGAGTCGGCCGCCGGCTGTGACCATGGAGATCACCGTTACTGCGGACATGTGCGAACGGCCCCAGCGAGTTCCACCGGTCCACTTCAGCCGTTCCGGCGGTCCGACTCTGTCCCGTGAAACCGCGTTGTTGTCCGCATTGCGCAGGTACTGGCTCCATTCATCAATGTCAGTGGGCCATGGCTTAAGTCGTTTCCGCCAGTCGTTGCCGTTCCGCACCAGCGCCACGCCGCCGGGAACCAGGACGCGCATGATCTCCTCGTCGGAGAGGTTGATCCCGTCAATTACCACGACATTGACCAGTTCGTCGATGCAGGGAATGCTCTTACCGTCGAACAGTGACGCAGAGACTCTCCCGTAGAGGCCGTGATCGAGGAAACGCCTGCGCAGCGTATCAACTCGATCGGGCCGCGTATCGAGAGCCAGGACCGCGAAGCCCGATGCCGCCGCATCCTCGCAGACGGTGTCCCCGGCCTGAACGAGTACTATGATGCCGTTTCGGGCTCCGGTACCATCAATGACATCCAGAAGCGTACCTGCGCAAACCGGATACGGGAACAAGGCAAACATCGCTGAAATCATAACTACTTTGATCATAAAGGTCTTCCTTTCAGGACCGAGAGTAGACTCTTCCCATCGAGAGGAGTTTGTTTACCTCGCGGCCGCCATCCGTGCCGCGGTTGTTGATAGAGAAAGCTGTATCCCGAACGGACGCATTCGGATTCCTGAGGATCGGCATCAGGTTCTTACCCTGGAGGGATTCGGGTATCGGCAGGCCCAGTATTTCAGTGCAGGTCGGATAGAAATCCATCAGTTCGACCAGCAACGATGACCGGCCGGGCTTCATCCCGGGTACACTGAATATTAACGGCACGCGCACCACTTCTTCGTGCAGATTCCCCTTCTGCCAGAATCCATGTTCGCCGAGATGGTATCCCTGGTCGCTGGTAAACACAATCGCCGTCGACTCACGCAGTCCAAGCCACTCGAGCTCGTCGACCACGCACCCGAGCTGTTCGTCCATGAAGGTAACAGATGCGTAGTAGGCCTGCCACATCCGCTTTCGGCTCTCTTCCATCTCGTTGAGACCGTTGCCGTCAGAACCGCGACCGGCTTTCGGGATGTCGTCCAGGTCGCCCTTGATCAGCGGCGGAATCTGCATCTTCTGTTGCGGGTACATGTCGAAGAATCTCTTCGGCGTCACCATCGGGAAGTGCGGCCGAACGAAGCCAACCGCAAGGAAGAACGGTTTTCCCGCCGCCTTGCGCTGTCGCAGTGACTCGATCGCCCTGGTTGCGACCATGTGGTCCGCCTGGTCGGATCCGTCTGCACGATCCGACTCCACCGTTGCCCACATTCGGTTACGCCCCTTGGCGTCGCGGCCCTCGACCACTCGCGTGACGATGTCGGAGTTCAGCAAACGGTACAGCCCCGGTGAGAAAGTCTCGGCCGACTTGGTGTTGTAGCGCTCCGTCCAGCATTCGGGGACGTCTATTCCGTCGCTGCCGTCCAACTGTGCATGCGGTACGGGCATGTGGAACACCTTGCCCACTCTGGCGGTATGCATACCGTGCTGTTGGAAAAGCTCGCCTATCGACGGCGCACTGGCCCTAGACCTGGGATAGATGCTCCGCAGGAAAGACGGCCGCGACGGTGCACAGGCCAGGCCCTGACAGTAAGCCCGTTCGAACACCATTCCGGATGCGGCGAGCTTGTCGAGATTGGGCGTTTTGCATACATGGTCGCCGTAAGCCGGCAAAACGCTTGCTTTGAGGTCGTCCGAGATAATGAACAATATGTTCTTGATTTTTCCTGAGTGTGCATCACCCCGACATGCTCGTGTTGACATGGCGGTCAATACCAGCATGCAAACCAGTGTTTTGAGTATACTGTGTCTGTTTGTCATCTCCTGTGTTCCTTTCTTTTTTGTCTACGTCTTATATCAATCTCAATTAATTAAAGCCGATTATATATTTCCGTAAGCACCTCGAATAGTGCAAGAATTTTAGCTTTCATCTGCAATATCGGCTCAAACTAAATGGAATTATTATTATTCCTTCTCCGGCGTTTACAATAGCGAACCAAACACATCGAACTCGCCGAAGAATGTACCGCCGTGTATCACCCAAGGTAGATAACGGAAACGCCCGATTTGGCCGCGAATCACCCTCTTTGAGGTTACTTGATCAGATTCCTTGTTCATGGTCTATAGATACTTCCTGCGGACTCCGTCCCCGTGGGTAACACATGTTCTCTTCAACCAACATGGCCTCATAGTCTACTTCATGCATTGCAGTAATCTGGCCGGTCAGGCCATTATACCGTGCTTGTGGTTCATAAATACTTCCCGCGAACCAGTCGTATTGGACACGAAAAGCCAAAGAATCACCCTTATTGTACAAGAACTCATCCGAAATGTGAACTCTTTGCTCAGCCTTGGATGTGACTGCAGCTTCATTGGGATTGACAAAGCGCTTTCTGAGCACTCTCTTTCCTCATTTTGCGCGGCAGTGGGCGGACAGGCAAACCGTTGCCTCCTTCTGGAACAGTATCACTTGGAATTTGCTGCATCCCAAGTATAATTGCATCGTTAAGTTCTCTGCTTTCTAGAAGGTGGTTGGAAATGGTTTACCTTCGTTTCTGTCGAGGGTAAGGCTTTGAGACGTATCCGGCACTATACCGACTTGATGTCTTTGACCAGAAATGGCTTACCGAGAATTGCAGCTAAGTCGTTACGCGCTGCGAAGAACACATATCGTGCGATCTTTGGAAGAATCGTCCCGTGACGAAACTGAAGAATGCCCAGTCAATTCAAGCAGCTTGAGGAGAGCCTACTAAGAGTGTTGGAAAATGTGACCGGGCCAAAAGACCATGACTCCATTTTGACTCTACCTCAAGGCTTTTTGGCCAAAACAGGCTTCAGCAATACCCTTGTCAAGTGCAAAGAATGCGGTTTGATCGATTTACCGGCCCGGAAATCGGAGATTTGATCCGTGTATGCTGTTTGTAAAGAATTGTGAATAAATGGTTTATGCTTGTCAAATAATAACTTATGAAGCTGGCCGAGACGCAACCGAGCGCCAACCGAGCGCCAGACGTGCGCATCTGTTGCAAATTGTGTTGCAAATCGCAGGCTCAGGTTAATCCATAGTTGCGCACATCCATAGCACGGAGATATACTGCTTCAATTTGAAAAGCGTCCCCCAGAGTAACGCTCCGAACTGCCCGTAAGGCCATTCAAACCTCTCCAAGGCGTGTGTACGCTCTATTTGTGGGTGTGATTGGAGCACAAGACGGACGGGAATTGCGACCGAGAAGTCCAGGGAGGTAAATGCCTGTATTTCAATGGGATAGATCAGCTGTCACGAACGGTCCCATTGGCCCCTGACAACCACAGCCTGGGGCTTGTCTGGGCGTGCCGGTTGTATAAGGACAGCCTTTGCACGTTTCTGTGATCAGAGCCAGCGCTGATGCGGAGCCATGTCTGGCTGGATTTGCGGTGGAGGAGGCTCGTGTGCCTCCTGCATGAATGTTTCGATTTGACGAACAACATCGGAATGCGCGGCGGCCACATCCGTGGTTTCTCCCTGGTCCTTGTGCAAATCATACAGCTCCAATGGCTTATTGGGATTGCGGATCGCTTTCCACTTACCCCAGCGGACGGCTTGACCAAATTTGCCCTTGGCATCATAGGCTGACTCCCAGTACAGGTACTTGTGCTCTCTCTGGCCGTCACGGCCCAGGAGCGTCGGTGCCAGTGACAGGCCGTCCCCGCCTTCCATTGTCGAACCGGCCAATTCCATCAGTGTGGGGGCTATGTCGGCAGAGTAGACAGGCAGATCGCTGACGGCGCCGGGCCGGATGCGGTTGGGCCAACAAATCAGCAGGGGCACACGCAAGCCGCCTTCATAGAGCGTACCCTTGCTGCCTCGTAGTGGGCCCGAGCAGTCCAGTATGCCCTCCAGGTTCCTCGGGGCTCCGTTGTCCGACATAAAAATGATGACAGTGTTGTCGGCCAATCCCAATTTCTCGAGCAATGCTCTAACCTGGCCCACGCCGCGGTCGATCATCACATTCATCGCGGCCATCACTTTGACATCCTCTTCCCACGGCTTGTCTTTGAACATTGCCCAGGCGGGATCTTCAGCCAGGATGTGAAAACGGCCGTGTGGCAGAGTCCAGGGCCCGTAGCAGAAAAACGGATTGTCTTTCTGATCGCGAATGAATTGCAGCATTTCTTGCAAGATTAGGTCATGGCTGAACTGTCGCCGCTTTCCAGTGTCCGGATTGATTTCCGTAAGAGCTCCCATCGGTGGCATCTGCCGCTTTGAGGTTGTCCACGAAAACTCTTCGTTTCCTTTAAGAGGCACTCGCTTTGAGTTGCGATACAGGTAATTGGGGAAATAAAAGTGTGCATGAAACTGATTGTAGTAGCCGAAGAACAAGTCGAAGCCGTGCTTCTCCGGTATTCCAGCGGTGCCCACGTCACCCAGGCCCCATTTGCCAAAACCACCTGTAGCATAGCCCAGGCTTTTCAGCCGTTGGGCCACTGTCACATCTTCTGCTCGAATCGATGCGCCGCCTCCGCCTAAGTTGATCCTCAGCGGTGTGTGGCCCATGTGCAGACCGGTCATCAATACCGATCGCGATGGTGCGCAGAGCGAGCAGCCGGAATAGGCGTTGGTGAAGCGAACCCCCTTTGAGGCCATCCGGTCCAGGTTTGGCGTGGGCACGACCTTCTGGCCATAGGAACCGATGTCCGCCCACCCCAGGTCGTCGACCATGATCAATATGATGTTTGGCGGCCTGGTAGCGGTATTGAGTGCCAAAGTCCGGTTCGACAATAGAAGTCCCCCCATGCCTATCGATGTACATTTCTTTAAAAAATCACGCCGTTTTATGATCATTTCCATTTCTCTCATTTTCTTTCCCTGTTTTGTTACTAATTTACCGATGAGTAAATTTCCCATCTTTTGAATCTGTTTAGTATTTTATAAACAAAACGAGTCACCGTAACGGTTTAGCTCCAGGCTATACCGAACCAACCACCTGCAGTCGTTGGCGCTCAGTGTTTATAATAACAAAAATTCAAGTCACTATTATTTGTAACACCTTTCCACCGCCTCAGTCTCAGGGTGCCGCCTCGCTGCTGACGAGGCTGGCCTGCAGTGTTCCACCGTGACCGGTATAGAAGAGTCGTCCGTTGGAGACGCAGGCGCTGGTGCACTCGCAGGTGTCGAGGCGCGGACCGGTAGCTACGATCTTACCGACCTCAGGATTCGACAGGTCTATAATATCCATATTGGGGGCCAATAGGTAATTGCCGTTTAGCGTAAACCGGGTGCAGCGGTATCCTTGTACCGGAGTCGCGATGACTTTGCCCGTCTGCTTGTCCAGCAGATAGCTGATCTCGCTATGCGCATGGACAAGGAGGAACTTCGGGCCGATCGTGACCACATGAGTGGAACTTAGCAGCGGCTCGGATTGCCAGATTAGCGAGCCATCGCGCGCGTCGAGGCACCACACGTGGCGGGTGTTTGTTCCTGCCAGGGGATTGTAACCGCCCATGTACAGCCGGCCGTTTTCGCCGGAAATCGTGCAGCCGCCGTGTATTGAATGTTTCGTGGTGACCCAGAGAATCTTACCCGTCTGAGGATCCAGGGATGCAGTCATGCCGTGCGGGCCCGCCGCGCCGCGGAGCTGAGGTTCCCGTCCAAAGTAAGTCGAGTAGTAGAGTTTGTCGTCCATCAGACAGAGTCCGGCTGCGTCGCCGCCACGGCCATACTCCGAGAAATCGACAGTCCATACCTCCTTGCCGCTGTCAAGGTCGTAGGCACGCACGAGCGGTCGATAGCTGTCGGGGAAATTGCTCATTTTCTGTGATCCGAAGAACCATTTTACCTTTTCAGTTTCGGGCACCTCCGGGCCGAAACGACCTGTGCTGAACATGTAGATGGCGAGATTCTTGTAGACCACCGGCGGCATCTGGCGGGCCCAGCTTGGAGAACCGCTGATGGGCGCCTCCCAGAGCAATTCTCCCGTAGCCGCATTCAGGCAGCGTAAGCGGCCTTGATC
>DATKWR010000136.1:0-18157 GCA_035529475.1 Sedimentisphaerales bacterium
GCAAATTGCAAACCCGGCCATCCGGCCACTTAATCCGCACTTTTCCGGCGTCGGTAATCTCGCCGATTTGTGTAATCGGCACCGAACCGCTCCACGTATCCAGCAATCGCCGGCAATCACCCGGTGAAAGCGTAAAAAGCAGCTCAAAATCTTCGCCGTCGTCCAGAGCTGAACCGAGCGGATCCTCTCCTCGTGCAGCTTCACTGGATATCGGGACCCTCTCGGCGTCGATGACGGCTCCAACTCCGCTCTGCTTGCAGATACGATTCAAATCGCTGCTGAGCCCATCGCTTACATCAATCATCGAATTGACTTTGACCATTTGAGCGATTTTCAGCGCCTCTTCGACCCGCGGCTCGAATTTTAGGTGCCTGCCCGAGCGCGAGCCGCCCAGAAAGCCCGTCACGCAGATGCAGTCTCCGGCCTTCGCCCCCGATCTTCTCACAGGTTCGTTGCCTGCCTGCCTGCTGAGCATGGCCACATTGACCGCAAACGGGGCTTTTGCATTCCAGCTCGTAATGTCGCCGCCCACAAGGGCGCAGCCAAACTTGTCCCCGGCGCGAGTAAGCCCGGAATGAAGCTGCTCGAGCTCTTCCCGGCCGAATCCTTTCGGCAGCGCAACGGAAACAACCGCAGCAATGGGGATGGTCGCCATCGCCGCGCAGTCACTGAGGCTGACCGCCATCGCCTTGTATCCGACCTGCTCCAACGACGCCTGCCTCAAGTCGAAATGGACGCCGTCCAGAAGCATGTCCGTCGTGATTAGAACGGATTCATCGCCCAGCCGGATTTGGGCCATGTCGTCGCCGATACCTATAGGGAATTCTCTTGCAGACAGTTTCCTCTGGCGGGCAAACCACGCGGTTATTTCATCTTCACCGTTACTCATCGCTGTCCCAACTGTTTCTCCCAGCAGTCAATCTGGTCCTTTGCCTGCATTGAGCCTGCCGCGCCTTGCGTAATATACTTCTCCACAACAGCCTGCGCTCCCAGATTCTCATAGACATCCGCTTCTATAGCCGCTGAATACTGCCTGAACTGCTCCAGGGCAAGCTCCGCCAGCTTTCTGTTTTGCTTCTCACAATCGGCGACCAGCGAGCCTACGATGCCGTGCGCTTCACGGAAGGCGACCCCCTTGCGAACCAGGTACTCGGCCAAGGCGGTGGCATCCAGAAATCCCTCGTCCAAACCGGCGGAAATCCGCTTGGTATTGAACTTCGTATGCGAAACAATCGCAGCGGCCACGTCCAGGCACGCCTCGACTGTGTCGCTTGCGGAAAAGACGTGGCTCTTGTCCTCCTGCATGTCCCGATTGTAGCCCGAGGGCTGGCCTTTCAGAACAGTCAGCATCGCCATCAGCGCGCCATAGACCGCCCCGGCTTTTCCCCGAATCAGCTCCAGAAGGTCCGGATTGCGCTTCTGCGGCATCATGCTCGACGAGGTGCAATACGCATCATCGACCCGTATGAAGCCAAACTCATTCGAGGAGTAGATGATCCAATCCTCCGCCAGGCGGGACAGGTGCGTCGCCACCATCGCACAATCGAAAATAAACTCCGCACAGAAGTCCCTGTCACTGACCGCGTCGATGCTATTGCAACTGATAGCCGAGAATCCCAACTGCCTGGCGGTGCTTTCTCGATCCAGCGGCAGGGTCGAGCCGGCAATCGCTCCGCTGCCCAGCGGCGAGACGTTTAGCAGATTGCGGCAGTTGCCCAGTCGGATAAAATCGCGTTCCAATTGCTCGACGAAACTTAACACATACGAGGCAATCACAACCGGCTGGGCACGCTGAAGATGTGTATAGCCCGGCATAACATCGTCGCAATATCCCGCCGCCAGTTTGACAAGGGCCCTTTGAAGCAGGGTTATCTTAGCCTGAAGCATTTCGATCTGGTCGCGCATCCAAAGCCTCATGTCCGTTGCGACCTGGTCGTTACGGCTGCGGCCCGTATGGAGCTTCTTGCCCGCTTCGCCGATTTTGGCCACCAGCGCCGCTTCAATGGCCATGTGAATATCTTCATACTTCTTCTCGAACGCAAACCGCCCTTCTGCGATCTCCTGACTGATCTCAATCAATCCGTCTTTAATCTGCTTGAATTCGTCTTTAGTGATCAGCTTTTGATCTGCCAGCATCTGGGCGTGAGCGATCGACCCGACCACGTCATATTTGTAGAGGCGTTTATCCCTCGACAACGACTCGACGAAGTCAACGGTAAGCTCGTCAGGGCCGCCGGACAAGCGCTTCTCCCAGCTTTTCTGCTTTTCGGTCATTTTATCTACTCCAAGAATACAATCCCCCCCCGCGAGAATCATACGAGTCCCCCTCATCGATGTCAAGCATGTCCGATTCTGCGCGTGCGATGTCCAAGGAACATCCCAGTTCGACCGGGAGAACTGCTTGACTGCGACAGACCCATTTGATAACTTGCCGTGAGGATGTCTCTTCACATCTGCTATCGTAGCGCCTTTACTATTTGATGAATGTCTAAAATGCTCTAACAAAGTGAGTGCAATATGCCGGAACGACGTATCATAAAGAACTGTAGATTGTTCGACGCCGAAGATGATAAACAAATGACTTCTATTGTTATCGAAAATGGCGTCATCTCCCAAGTCGGCCAAACCGAACCAAACGCCGCCTGCGACAATATGCTCGATGCACAGGGTCGTATTATTGCACCCGGCTTCATCGATGTTCATATCCAGGGTGCCGGCGGTGCTGATGTTCTTGACTCGACGCCGGAAGCTCTGGAAGCCATATCCCAAACCTGCGCCCGTTTTGGAACCACCGGTTTTCTTGCCACAACCGTATTTAAGCCAAACCAGGACAATCGGCACCTCGCATTCGCCGCCGAGGCTGTTGGCCGGAACCTCAGCGGCGCGAATCTGCTTGGCATCCATCTCGAAGGGCCATTTATCTCGCCGGAAAAGAAGGGGATGATTCAGCCTGACTGCCTATGCCCCCCTTCCTTACGAGTTCTTGACGAAATCCAGGATATGACAGACGGCCATCTGAGAATGATGACAATCGCGCCGGAGCTGGCCGGCGGCCTGCCCATCGTCGGCAGGCTCGTCGAGTCCGGGACCGTCGCCTCCTTCGGCCACTCTAACGCTACTTACGAGCAGACTATCGATGGATTCGACGCCGGTATCTCACACGTGACGCATCTGTTCAATGCAATGCCGTCCATTCACCATCGCTCGCCCGGCCCGCTGGTGGCCATCTTTCAGGCGGACAACATAACTGCACAGCTTATCACCGATGGAGTCCACATACACCCTGCCGTCCTGGGACTCACATTTGGCACGCTCGGTCCGCAAAGGACCATCGTCATCACCGACGGCATGCAGGCCATCGGTCTCGGCGACGGCCGCTTCATCTACAACGGCATTAAATATGAATCCAAAGACGGAACGGCACGGTACAAAGACGGTACGCTTATCGGCACGGCGCTCGGCTTAAACCAAATGCTATCGAGATTCATGGCGTTTACAGGCTGCCCTCTTGCTTCGGCGATTCGGACGGTTACTGAGAACCCGGCCCGGCTGCTCGGCATTGACGATAAGAAGGGAACCATCGCTCCAGGAAAAGACGCCGATTTGGTCCTGCTCGAAGATGACCTTTCCATCAGCGCCACGATGGTAGGCGGAAAAATCGTCTTTGAGAAATAAGGTCATCGGCGAACTGAGGCAGCGTGAAAGCGGGCAACATAGGAAAATAAAATGGGAGAGCCTTCGCCCTTCTGGCTCTCCCGTTATTCATGTGGCTCTTTCCTTGTTTTCTTAGTCTTCGCTCACTTCGCCAGCTTTACGATCTGACATGTGTGCGACGTTCCAAGATAGGCGAAACAAGCCCAAACTAAGATAGCCGCTTTGGCCATTTCTCAGAGCCACCCATTTCCTAATACTAATATCATTCATCGGCAGGCAAGTTCCCCGAGCTTGAATTTTTGTGAAGATAGTTTTTCGCCATGTTTGTTCTGTCGATTCTCGTCTGAAAAACAGTTTGAGGTGGCTGTCGCTAAGTTGTAAGATGGCCTTGTTTTGGCGTGAATTCCGGGGAGTCTTCTCCGCGTTATGGAGCACCCATGAACCTGAGAGTACTGGGAATTTCGACAAGTCCGCGGAGCGGGGGCAACAGCGATGTGCTTCTGCGTCATGCGCTGGCCGGAGCAGAGTCTGCGAGCGCAAAGACCGAATATGTTCGCCTGGCCGACCTTAAGGTTGGCCCTTGTATCGAGTGCAATGCCTGCTATGCAACAGGTCGATGCGCCGTCCGGGACGACTATCAGCAACTTCTGGAGAAGATAATCGAAGCGGACCGCCTGATCTTCGCCACGCCTGTATTTTTCATGACGGTTTGCGCCCAGGCAAAGATGCTTATTGACCGCGGCCAATGTCTCTGGGCGCAGAAATACGTGCTCAAGAAAGACCTGTTTTGCCCTGAACGCGACCGCCGGGCCATGGTCATCGCCGTGGGCGGCTCAAAAAGCAAGAAGCAATTTGAGTGCATCCGGCTGACCATGACGTCCTATTTCGATTCGCTCCAGATGCGTTACGTATCCAGCTTGTTTGTGAACAGGATCGACGACCGGGGCGAAATCGAGAAGCATCCGGCCGCAATCAAGGAAGCTTACCGGCTCGGCAATGAATTGGCTGCCTCCGGCACAGCGCCGCCCGAGAAGCCAATAGCGGTCGAACTGATCTGATGGGGGATGATGCGCCGCCCTCCTTCCGAGACACTGGAGACCTTCGTCGGCTTTGTCGAACCCCTGCTGCGCATCTACCGCGCAAGATTCTCGCTTATTTCCTTGTATATGAGCCGGGATTTCGTTTCGCTGCCAAAGACGCCGACCCGGATGGAGAGCCGGGTGGCTTCGTCCGAGACCGTTTTGAGCGTTATGGTGATCTTCTTGTCCTGGGCATCACGCCCAACAATCACGGCGGACAGTGCATCTTTTGACTTCTTCGTCACAGCCAAGTCAAGCTTCTCCATCGCCTTCAGAGTCGCTTCATAAACGACATCCAGCTTCTTGGACTCCACCGCTTCCAGGTCCCCCCGGACGTATGCTATCGTGCCGCCAGCCGCCAGCCCGACGGCGGCAATCACACAACCCTGGACCAGGCCGGCTGTACCAAGCAGCAGAATGATTAGAAGACCCTGTTTCACTCGCATCTAATGTCCCTTTCCATGCTACGCGACAATGCCCGTAAACCTACCCGATTACTTCAAGGCAACGCGCCTTTCAAAGCTGTCCCAAACTCACTCCTGCACCTTTCCGTACACCCCGAACATCGCGGCGACCATGCCGCTGACCGTGTAGTTTTCTTTGACGTATTCCCTCGCCGATCTGGCAAGCTGGCCAGCGAACTCCCGCCTGTCCAGCAGCCGCTGGAGGGTCCGCATGATGCTGAGCTCATCATCGGGATTGAACACGACGGCGGTCTGATTTTCAACGATCAGGTCATCGACTCCTCCCCTGCAACCGGCGACAGCCGTACCGACACTCATCGCCTCCAGCAGCAATGGCTCGAAAGCATCATTCGGCCGGGGCCGGATGAAGATATCTCCGGCCGGGGCCACGAGACGCCACGGCATCAGTCTCGGAACAAGGGTAACCACCGACAGCAGATCCAGCGCCGCCAGCAGTTTCCACAGTTGTCTCTCCGCCCTGCCACCTGCCGTCACCACCATCATGAATTCATATCCGTCGATGAGCAAGTGCCTGACGGCGCTGAACACGTTTTCACACTCATCGATTTTGCCTGAAGAATGAGCCATGACAATCGTTGCGAGCCGGGAAGGCCGGGAAAAACACCCGCTCGTTTCCGCTGCGAATGTGCCCATATTGATCTGTTCAATCAGCTCGGCATAATCCTGAAAGAGCCCGGTCAGATTGTCCGCTATGCTCTTGGCCGGGGTGATGATTCTCACACAATGGGGCGACGACACGACAAGAGAGCTCCTGCGTTTCTGCAGAGAGTTGACCGACAATACATAGGGCAAGTCCAGCCGGCGGGCCAACTGCGCCGTAAGGGAGGCATGGCTTTCGCACAGGCAGTGCAATACCGTGGGCTTGAATTTTCCAAGCCGCTCTATAAGCAATCGAATGTTGAGACGCCCCATCAGCGGCAAATCAAAAACCGGGTGGTTGATCACTTCCGCTGTGCCCGTAAAAGCAGAAGCTACATTGTGCAGTGCTGGACAGACCAAAGCCACCGGAACCGATTCGTCGGCCAGGCCGACCAGAAGGCGCTGCAAGAACATCGAATACTCGCAGACGGTGCGGCCCGACGCGATCAGGGCAACGCGAAGCAACTTCCTTTTTGCGACATCTTCAGGCACCACGTCCAGTTCCTAACAATCCACGTTCCAAGAATAACCGGCATTATGTTACCGTAAAAAGCCGGTGCTATCCACTGCAAAAATCGCCATCGCCGTGAAACCTATCACCCTCACGGAACAGCAATTAGAGTCCGTCAAGCACGATTATTCCGCTTCGAGAAGCGGTTCGAGCAGCACGGCACACGGCCCTGACTGCCGGTTCCGTGGATTAGGCCTTGCGGTTTGCTCCGTATTTGTTATAAACGCCTTACCTCAAAGGACAGAACTATGGAACGACTGCTCGTAATTGCCAACAGGTTGCCTTGCAGCATCTCAAAAAGGGCTGGAGAATTCCACTTTCGCCCGAGCGCCGGAGGACTCGCCGTCGGACTCTCTTGCCTGCCCGAATCCACCGAGCGTCTGTGGATCGGATGGCCCGGAATGGCCAGTGATAACTTGACCGCCGGAGACCGGGACCAAGTCAAAGAGAAGCTCGCAGCGAAAAACTGTGCGCCCGTATTCCTCTCAAAAAAGCAAATAGAACAATATTACCTGGGGTTCTGCAACGAAACGATCTGGCCCCTCTTCCACTACTTTCCAACGCGCACTTTGTGGGAGAGCCGCTTCTGGCAGGCGTATGAACAGGTAAACCAGGTCTTTTGCAGGGAGACGCTGAAGATAGCCCGGCCCGGAGACAGGATCTGGGTGCACGATTATCAATTGATGCTGCTTCCACAGCTTCTCAGAGAGCAACTGTATGATGTGGAAATCGCCTTTTTTCTGCATATACCGTGGCCCTCATTCGAATTGTTCCGTCTCCTGCCCTGGCGCGAAGAACTTCTCAACGGCTTGCTGGGGTCCGATTTGATAGGGTTCCACACGTACGACTACGTTCGGCACTTTCTCAGCAGCGTCTGCCGAATCGTAGGCATCGAGCACGTGCTGGGCAAGCTCCACGTGCACAATCGCATCGTCAAGGTTGACGCATTTCCAATGGGGATCGCGTATGACAAGTACGCCCGGGCGGCAGACAAACCCGAAGTTAAAAGCGAGATCGAACGAATATCGACAAAAGTGGGGAATCGCAGGATCATCATATCCATAGACCGCTTGGACTATACGAAAGGAATCGTTGAACGGCTTGAAGCATTCGATCTGTTTCTATCGGAGAATCCCCAATACAAGGGCAAGGTGACTCTTATCATGGTCGCCGTTCCTTCCCGTACGGGCGTCCAGGACTACCAGGTGCTGCGGGAACGCCTGGAGCAGCTCGTCGGAAGAGTCAACGGCGAGCACGGTTCCATTGGCTACGTGCCCGTATGGTACCTCTACCGGTGCCTGTCGTTCGAGCAGATAGCCGCCCTCTACAACGTGGCCAGTGTCGCCCTGGTCACCCCTTTGCGGGATGGAATGAACCTGATCGCCAAGGAGTTTGTGGCAAGCAAAACCGACGGCACCGGCGTGCTGATACTCGGAGAAATGACCGGGGCGGCAAGTGAGCTGGGCGAAGCCCTGATCGTCAATGCCAACAACAAGCGGGCCATCGTCGAGGCCATCAAACAGGCTCTCGAAATGCCCGTCGCCGAACAGGTGGAGCGAAATCGAGCGATGCAGCAAAGGCTGCGCCGATACGATATTACACGCTGGAGTAACGATTTCATCGAGGCAATCGCGGATGTCAAAAGGGTGCAGAGCGAGTTCTCTGTTCGCAAGTTGGGGGACGACATAAAGCAAAAAATGAAGGTTCAGTACGCCCGGGCCGGCAAGCGGCTCTTCATGCTCGACTACGACGGCACGCTGGTAGGCTTTCGCGGCAAGCCGGCCGAAGCCGGCCCTGATGAAGAAGTAATAGCACTGCTCAAGAGGCTCGCCGATGACAAAAGAAACACCGTTGTCGTGGTGAGCGGGCGAGACAAGCAAACCCTCGAGAAGTGGCTCGGCGGGCTGGATGTTCGACTGGTCGCCGAGCACGGCGCCTGGACGAAGCAGATGAACGGGCGATGGGAACATGTAGATTCAACCATGACCACCGACTGGAAACGTAAGATAAAGCCCATTCTGGAAATGTACTGCGACCGAACGCCGGGTTCACTTGTCGAGGAAAAAGATTTCTCGCTGGTCTGGCACTATCGCCGGGCCGAACCTGAGCTGGCGTACGTCAGAACGCAGGAACTTCGGGGGGCTATTGTGGACCTGACCACCAATCTCGACGTGGGAGTATTCGAGGGAAGCAAGATCCTGGAAATCAGGCAGCTCGGCATAAATAAAGGCAGGGCCACCGAACGCTGGCTGGCAGCGGAACGGTGGGACTTTGTAACCGCCGCAGGCGACGACTACACCGATGAGGAGATGTTTGCCGTAATGCCGCAGGATGTATACTCAATCAAAGTGGGCATCGGAATATCCAAGGCCCGTTTCAATATCGATACGGTTCTGGAGTTCAGGACGTTGTTGAAAGAACTGCTTGGAGGTCAATCAGTATGCTGAGCCTGGAGGATTTCCGTAAGATTGTACCGGACTCAACGTTAGCCGAAATCTACGCCAGAGCACGAGGCCTTTATGGAAAGCACGTCGTGCACGTAAACAGCACCTATATGGGCGGTGGGGTCGCAGAAATACTGTATTCATTGGCTATGCTGATGAACGACGTAGGTATAGACACGGGATGGAGAATTTTGCACGGAACGCCGGCTTTCTTTGACGTAACCAAGAGCTTCCACAATGCGCTACAGGGGGCGCGCATAAACCTCACGGAGAGCAAGAAGGAGCTGTATCTTCAGGTCAACGGCAACTACGCACGGTTTGCGCACCTGCATCACGACTGTGTCATCGTTCACGATCCGCAGCCGCTGGCACTGATAAGATCATATAGAAAGCATCAGCCCTGGATATGGCGGTGCCACATTGACCTGACGGAACCGAACGAGCATCTATGGGACTTTCTGAAGGGTTTTTTGCTCAAATACGACCAGATTGTCGTCTCAAACCAGAAATACATCAAGGACGACCTGCCCGTGGATCAGAGACTCATGTACCCTGCCATCAATCCGCTGAACCTCAAGAACACGGATCTGCCGGAAAGCACTGTGTTGCGGTATATCAAGAGAGCCGGTATCCCCGTGGACAAGCCGTTGATCACTCAAGTCTCCCGGCTTGATCCCTGGAAAGACCCCTTGGGCGTCATCGAAGTGTTCAAGCGCGTCAAGGAAAAGATCGATTGCCGCCTGCTCTTCTGCTACAACTTGGCCGGCGACGACCCCGAAGGCATCCAGATGTACACCCGGACGTTTCGCAAGGCCAGGAAGTTCGTCGACAAAGGCGACATATTGTTCGTCGTCGGCAACAACGATGCGCTGGTGAATTCGATCCAGAGATTCTCAGCCGTCGTCATCCAGAAGTCCATCAAAGAAGGCTTCTGCTTGTCGGTCACTGAGGCGCTCTGGAAAGGCACACCTGTCGTGGCTTCAAACGTCGGGGGCATACCCTCCCAAATCGAGGATGATGAAAACGGATTCTTGCTGGAGCCCGACGACGTTGACGGTTTTGCCGACAGAATTGTTCACCTCCTCAAGAAGCCTGAGATGGCCGCAAACATGGGCAAGAAGGGGAAAGAAATCGTCAGAGAGAAGTTCTTAATAACCCGGCTGCTCTCGGACTACCTGTACATGCTGAATTCCATTATGAGATAACGCGGCAAGTCAATCGCGTCTTCTCCGACCCAGGGCTCCCGACCGCTCAATCTTGTGGGGTTTGGGTGATTTGTTTCGTCAGCTCCCTGAGCAGAGCGCTCATTTTGGGGTCATCGTCTTTGGCCTGGTTTATCTTGCCGCAGGCGTGCATGACCGTCGTATGGTCCCGGCCCCCGAGATGGCCGCCGATTTCTCCGAGGCTGTGCCGGGTCAGATTTCTCGCCAAGTACATGCAGATTTGGCGCGGCTCCGTGATGCTCTGGCTGCGTTTCTTGCTCTGCAAATCAGCCAGACGCACATCGAAATGGTTCGTAACCACTTCAAAGATGTCCGTAATACTGATGTGCCTCACGGTGGCCTCGACTTGTCCTTCCAGCGCCGTCTGGGCCAATTCCGCGTCAATCGGCCGGCCGGTCGTGGTCGCTACGGCGTAAATGCTGGTCAGCGCCCCTTCCAGCTCCCTGATGTTCGCCTGCACCTTGCGCGCGACGTACCCGGCTATTTCGTCCGAAATGTCGAGGCCCCGAAGATGGGCTTTCTTCTGCACGATGGCAACGCGCGTTTCGTAGCTCGGCGGGTCGATCCGGGCCACCAGTCCCCAGTTGAATCTGCTGATCAGACGCTCTTCGAGCGAAGGAATCTTGCTGGGAGGGCTGTCGGCACTCAGGATGATCTGTTTGCCGCTATTGTAAAGAGCGTTGAACGTATGAAAGAATTCCTCCTGGCTGTGCTCCCGCTCGCGAAGAAATTGAACATCGTCAATGACCAGCAGGTCAACGGTGCGGAACTGATTCTGGAAGCCCGCCAGGTTTCCCTGCTCAATGGCCCTGATAAACCGGTTAACGAAATCTTCGCAGCTCAGGAACCGGATACTGGCATTGTCAAGCCTCCCCTGGGCCTCGAAGCACACGGCGTGCAGCAGGTGCGTCTTGCCCAGCCCGGAGCTGCCATAAACAAACAGTGGATTGTACGTGGTACCGAGCGACTGACTGACGGCGATGCAGCTCGCATGAGCGAGGCGGTTACTCGGTCCCACGACAAAACTCTCAAACGTATAGTCGGGATGCAGTCGGAGGGTTGGCTGTAAGGGGCGGCGGTCGCGCGCCTCGGCGGCGCTCACGCCAAAATCCACCGCTACCAGGTGACCGGTAACCTGCTGAGCGGCGCGGGTGAACGCGTTTTTGCAATTATCCTGCAAAAACTGAACCGTAGCTTCGTCAGGACAGCCTATTCCAAGCGAGCCGCCGTCCAAACGCAGAACCGTCAGTTCCTCGAACCACTTGCGCGTGCTGGCCGGGTCGAGTGCCTTTGCACGTTCCAGTATGTCGGTGAATATGTCTTCAATACCGCGGGTAGCCACACCACCATCCTTTGTGAATCGATGTCCCATTTAGAAAACGACAGCCCATCATGACATCCATGCCGGAGAATTTGCACTTACCGCCGCGCACGGCTCAGGCCCAAACCGGCCATCCACACGCACAGGGCAATAGCGGGAATCTTACCCGAATTGGCCGGTTTGTCAAAAGAAATCGGCCGGGCGCCGGCAGCAAAAAAATCCGCCCCTGCCCAACAAACGGCAAACCCGGGAAAACACCATGGACGACGGACTTGAAATTCTCACGAATCCCGATATCATCAGGACGGTGTCCGATTGTCCGCAAACACGATAACAGCCTCAAATCGGGCCCAAAGTGAATCTATCGCGAAAGGCCGACACGAATGGGAATCTTCACCAAGACGGCGGGGTTCTTCAAAGACCGTTTGACGAAAACGCGAAACAAGATCAGCTCCTCGCTTTCGGCGGTGCTGAGCCTGGGCAGAAACCTCGATGAGAATCTGCTCGACGAGCTGGAAGAAACACTCATAAGCGACGACCTCGGAGTTGAGACGACGGACAAGCTCGTCTCGGAGCTGCGAGACGCCTACCGCAGCAGGCAAATCGCCCGGACAGAAGACGTCGTACCCTTCCTCAAAGAGCACATGAAAAGCTATTGGCCGGACCAGGACAGACAAATGCGCCTGGCCGAGCAGGGCCCGACCGTCGTCCTTGTCGCCGGGGTCAATGGAACCGGAAAAACCACAAGCATTGCCAAGCTCGCGTGCATATTCAGCCGGAACGGCAAAAAAGTCATCGTCGCCGCATGCGACACGTTCCGCGCCGCCGCCGTGGAGCAGTTGACCATCTGGGCCGAGCGCATCGGCGTGCAAATCGTCAAGCACCAGACCGGCAGCGACCCCGCGGCGGTGGCGTTCGACGCTTGTGAAGCCGCCCTGGCCAGAGACGCCGATGTCCTGATTCTCGACACGGCCGGCCGATTGCACACGAAAAAAGACCTGATGCAGCAATTGACGAAAATCCGCGACGTCGTTGCTCGCAAGATCCCCGGCGCCCCACATGAGGTATTGCTGGTCCTCGACGCCACCACCGGGCAAAACGCAATTTCTCAGGCAAAGATATTCACCGAAGCCATAAACCTGACCGGGATTTTCCTAGCCAAACTCGACGGCACCGCACGCGGCGGCATCGTGATCGCTATAAAAGACCAGCTCGATATCCCCGTGAAATTCGTCGGCCTGGGCGAAAAACCCGAAGATATCGCCGAATTCGATCCCGGCACATTTGTGGAAGCATTGTTCGGTTGAAAAACAAGGTCGTTCGTCAGGAACAAAAAGGAAGTTCTCTTGAAGCAAGCCAAGTGGGTTGACCATTGCGGCGCCGTCACAAATGGCAAGAACAAGCAGCGGTTCGGGCTCGGTCTGGCCCAAATCGCCGTCTTCGCCTCGCGGCAGTGACGCGGATTCTCACAAACGCTTAGACTCTGGGATAGTTGCCCAGATATTCGGTCCTGGGCAGCTTGCCGACGAGCGGCATCGCGTATTCCACGAAGGCATCCGTCACGCCGTTGCCCTCGGCGTTGATGAATTCGTCGGGCATCGACTTTGTCTTTTCCGCCACGTTTGCAAGCTCTGTGCGGAACAGCTTGACGGCGTACTTCGCCCCATTGCCGGTCCGCTTGATCGCTACGGAGCCATTATCGTGCTTCATCGCTAATTTGACGGCTTCTTGTCCGCACCGCCGGGCCTCATCCACATCGACCGCCGACTGAATGCCGGGGAAGCTCCTCTGGAGGTAGCCGAACGTGTCGGCGCGAACACGCTTTATCGCGAGCTTGCTCTTGACCTGCCCGGCCAGGAAGTCCGCCAGGGCGCCCGTACCGGAAAGCTGTATGTTGCCGTGCGCATCGACCTCCGCCTGCTCGGCGAGCTTCTTGGCCCATGTCACGCCGTCCGCGTCGCAAATACCCTCGCTGGCCGCCACGACGCACCGGCCGAGTTTCTTATAAACGCCTTCGACGTCACTGAGGAACTTCTCCATCGAAACGGGCCTCTCGGGCACATAGACTAAGTGCGGCCCATCATCGTCTCTTGTCTTGCCGAGCACCGCCGATGCGGTCAGGAAGCCCGCGTGCCGGCCCATGATTACGTCGATCTTCACGCCCGGCAGAGCCCGATTATCCAAATCGTCGCCCATCAGGGCGCAGGCCTCGAACTTAGCCGCCGTGCCGAAGCCCGGGCAGTGGTCGGTGACCAGCAGGTCGTTGTCCACCGTCTTGGGGATATGGAAGGAACGAATGTCGAAATTCATCTCGTCGGCCATCGTATTGAGGATGTGCGCGGTGTTGGCCGAGTCGTTGCCGCCGATGTAAAAGAAATACCTCATATTACGCTTCTTGAAGACCTCCAGAATCTTCGCGCAATACTCTCTGTCCGGCTTATCTCTGCTCGTGGCGATGGCCGAAGAGGGCGAAGCGGCCACGATTTCCAGCGTATCGGCGGAGAGCTTGCCCAAATCGATGAAGTCATTCTTGACCATCCCCGCCACGGCGTGAACCGCCCCGTATAGATTCTCGATTTCCGGGTGCTTTCTCGCCTCTTCGATCACGCCGACTAACGAGGCGTTAATCACGCCCGTCGGCCCGCCAGACTGGCCCACAACCGCGTTTGCTTTCGGTGCCTTTGCCATTCTGCAAAAATCTCCATTACAACCATCACGTTTATTTCACGGATGGGCCATTATACAAAGCACCTCCAAACACACAAGCATAATCAGAAATTGGCTTTGTTTTGCGGAACTGCGCTTTCCCTGTTTAGTATCCATTCGGCTGCGCTCAGGACAAGTTTAGAGCTTCGTGCTTCGGATTTCCGGCCAAAGGCCAGCGTATTGGGTTTGTTTTTCAAATTAGCCACGAATAAACACCAATAAACGCGAATGAGCGCCAGGGATTGGGTTTGTTTTGCATAATTGCCTCATAGCCACAGAGAGCTCAGAAAGCACAGAGTGCTTCTCTCCTGGCCAATTCACCAATTCCCCAATGCACTGCCCCCCTTCTTGCCTATGAACCATGAACTATGTACTCTTCTAACATTTAGTTTGATATATATTGTACAATGGATGGCCTAACTGTCAAGTGAAATGTTGCTTCAGACGCGGACTCATCCGCCCAACGTCTGGCGGGCTGGGGTGGCAACAAACCGGAGAGACCGGGCAAAAACCGGTGGCCGTCCTGAATAACTGAAGAGAGAGAACGAGAAACGGTGCCTGCGCCCTCAGTTCTCCCTCGTCTTGTCAGACTTCTTGGGGCAGCCACTCAGTGCAACCGACGTTACATTCTCCGTCGTTCAGGAATGCAACACTATGTTTTGCCCTTGTAACAGCGACATAGAACTTTTCAAGAGACCCGCTGACATCATTCACATCACCGCTTTTAAGGTAATTTTTTATCGGGCCGTGTGGAATAATCAGAACCCTGTCAAACTCCAAGCCTTTAGAGTTTCCGAAATTCAACGCGGAATAGCCGTAAGTCTCCTTCGTCTTTCTGTCATACCGAAGAAGAGTGGGCGAGAAACATTTAATATACTCGTGGACGTTATTTTTAGATACTACGAAAATCCCATCATGACCAGTGGGAATGCTGTTGTGGGATATCGTTTTCTCCATATTAGGCCACAGCATGTCTGCAAAATAGCATATTTTCTGGTTACATCTGTAGCTTCTTGCACAATTCCTAATCTGGCACAGATTATTCTCTTCCCATTTGCGAACCAAATCCAAAACTCTTACACCGCGGTATTGACTATACTTTGCTGCGTTATTTGTAGTGTAAGTACATTGTCTGGGATCACCAACTATTACCATACGAATCCCGGCTTCCATAAAAACCTCCAATAGAACCAGATCCCAACCAGCCAAGTCTTGGAATTCATCAATAAAAATCTCATCATAGATATCAGCCAATCTTTTCGTCACAAGCCTATTCGATTTCGTTTCGCAATCGATAACAAACCGTGAAATCTTATCCGAGTATATCTCGTCGCCATCCCGAAAATAGTACCTTTCCGTATCAGAATAGTTTTCCCAACATGGTGAACGTCCTTTTGGAAAATAGATCGTTCTCACTCGTCGCCTTGGATACACTGACCGCTGATATGGTCTCGAGCACTCATGAAGCAGAAAGGAAAACCACGTCGCTACATCTACGCCTTTGGGGATTCCTCCATGCTTCTTGTAGAACTTTTTCTTGATCTCATAAATGTTGTTATTTGTATACGTGAGGACCGCGATTTTTTTATCTGGCCGCGACAGCGCCTCATCGACTAAGAACGTTGTCTTGCCAGAACCAGCAGAAGCTATGACCAGTGTGTTACTATTCGATAGCATCGTTGATATATTTCGGGAACGTCAGCTCCTCGTCAGAGTTAAACACTTTGAGAGCGGAGTCTGTTTTGTTGTTGCACATATATGTAAGAAGAGCATCATCGCTTTCAGAATCTGTATCCAGCACTTTATTCAGCACCTTTAATGAATTCGCCTTCAACAATTGAGGCTCTAATGTTGGGCATTCTTGATCGCTATCGTAGCATATCTTTATGTTTTTTAACTTCCCATTCAGATAATTCTCGTACTTCTCTTCGAGTGCATCAACATGCCCATCGTTGTCCGTAATGACTCGGATATTCAGATTCAGAAGTTTCCCGATCTCAAGGAATCTCTCAAAAGACATCCCGACCGAGATCACATCAACACCATCTTCTAATGGTAGTTTCTTGTGTTTCACTTTATAAGCCTTTTGAACAATCAGCTCATCGGATGGTCCCTCAACAAGAATAGTCTTGGCTGACAAGATTAGTCTTAAGGTGTCATATCCAGGCAACTTCATGAAGTAGTCTTTGGTGTCTGCAGACAAATGTGCCAAAGTTATCGGGTCGGCTCTTGAGGATAGAAGTTTCAGATTGTCTATACCAAGCTTATTAAGAACGAAATTGCTGTGAGTTGCGAGAATGATTTGTCTGTTAGCACCTTTTTGTGTAATCTCTTCTATCAATCTATACATGTTTGAGTGTGACAGATGATTCTCGGGTTCTTCGATCAACAGCACGTTTGAATCACCCGCTGCTTCTATAGCGAGCTTCATTTGGACGCGACATTGTTCTCCCTTCCCTACGGAATCAAAAGGTATTCCGTCCAAGTGAGCCGTTATACTACTATCCCATGTCGAACGTGCAGACATGTCCATCGATATAGTGAGATCCTTGGTAGTAACATCACCTTTCTTTACTGCCAGATGTTCATTTATTTTTCTTATGCCGTCCTCATTCATGAATGAATGTTTAATCTTTCTGTAAGCCATAGCCAGCAAGATTCGTTGATCCTCATCCAAGGCATCGCTGATAATTCTTGAGAGGTATTTATTCGGGCCTAAGTATCCTCTGACGAGACTCGTATCGATTATTTTTGCGCGGAATGGAAGATTTCTGGTTGCCACTGGGTTATCTGCAAAATCACGCCAGGCAACCGTGTAGTACTCTATCGGAATAATATCAGGGTTTTCAGGCGCACTGGAGTAATCCCTGAATTCATCAGCGAATCCTTCGTTTAACTCCACGGACAATTTTATCCCCGGACAGTCTTCTCCTTCAGAGTTGTTGGTTCCCTTGAGCTTCGCCAATTCACTGCTTTTATCATCTTCAAGGTATGCCTCTATCAGTATCTGTGGAGGAGGTGGCTTCTTCGCTTCTCTGAGGGCCCTAAGGTAATCCTTAACCATGTCGATGTTGAAGATGTAGGGATTCAGTTCATATTGAATACTGCGACCGTCAAGCTGGCAGGACAGAACAAGGTTGATCGCTTCCAGCAGGGTAGTCTTTCCGGTCTCATTATCGCCCACGATTATGTTGACGTTCTTGTTCAGGTCCAATTTGAACTTTCTAAAGGCCTTGAATCCTTCGATTTTGATCTTCTTTATGTGCATAAATGTGACCTTTCTGTGACAATATTAGTCTGGTAAATCAAAGGCAAATCCAGAGCCGCCGTCCTTAATTTCTCCCTTTCATGAAGGTCCGTTTGCATCTCGCATAGAGTTCTCCCCCAAATGCCTCAATCCTTCGACTCCGCTCAGGACGGCATTCGTAAGCTTCAGATTAGCACACGTGAGCCTGTTTGTCACGTATTTTCCGGGAAAATAGAACGAAGGGAATACAGAATATAGGACACAGAATACATTTTTCCTCTATTCACGCGGCTGTCCCTCAACTGCTCCATTCGGCGAAATGCGCTAATTTCAGGCAGCGGCGTATGCTCTTTTGACTTCTTCGGCGATGATTTTCATTCCGGCGGCGAAGGTTTGGTCGTCTTGCGAATAGTTCACGCGGATACATTCGTTCTTGTGGGGCCAGTCCTCCATGAGCTGGCCTATGCCCGATGCGGCGGCGATCTTGCGACCGAACCTGGATACTTGCATCATTGTCTATACCTCAACAGACACGCGCGGGGTCAAGAAATACAACCATCTGCCGACCGCTTCGGCTTTCAGGATGGCGCAAGCCGCCTCGCTGTAAAGCTCCAACTGGCGGCGATAGAACTCCGCGCGCTGTCCGACCTGCTCGGCCGTGACCCTGTCGGTCTTGAAGTCAATTACGGCCAGCCCGCCGGGCGTGCGAATCAGCATGTCAATTATCCCCTGAACGATAATTGCATCCCGCGTCTGGTTTTTGGCACTTTCTGCGCGGCCGGGATTCCCCCACTGCTCCACTGGGAAAGCAAAAGTAAACGGCCATTCGCGCCAGACGGTGTTCGAGG
>DATKWR010000137.1:0-4899 GCA_035529475.1 Sedimentisphaerales bacterium
CGCATCGACCAGCTTCCATACGCCATCAAGGCCATTGAGGACGATATGGTGGCCAAGGCCGACGAACGCAGAAAAATCCGCCCCGTGCATCCGCTGTACCCCGCGATACTGATGACCTTTACGCTTCTCGTGCTGTTGAGCATGATGATGTTCGTCATCCCACAGTTTGAGAGCGCATTGACAGAAATGACTGAAAAGCAGTCACTTCCGGCACCCACTCGATGGCTCCTCGGGATCACGGACACCGTTGTGTTTGACTATGCGTGGCTGGTCTGGCCATTTCTTGCATTGAATGCCCTCGTGGTCTTTCCTGTTTCGATATACGTCCGGTTCAGGCCTCGGCGGGCGGAGAAGCCTTATCTATTTTCGCGAATGGGGGACTTTATAAGATGGCATCTGCCGATTCTTCACCGCTTCGAGAAAGACTACTCGACGGTTCAGGTCGTCGAGCTTCTGCGGTTGTCACTGAAAGCCGGCTGCCCCATCAATGAAGCCGTCAGAAATGCACTCGGGCTGGACGTGAACAACTGTTTTAAGAAGCGGCTGCGGAGGTGGCTCGGAAAAGTTGAGCGTGGCGACAATATTTCCGCAGCGGCCAGGGAAAGTAAACTGGGCTCGCCCCTGGCATGGGCGTTCGATGACAAAGTGAATCAGGGCAATACACTCTCGATATTGGAGACGCTCGAGTCGTTCTATCGCTCGAACTACAGCTACTGTGTTAATCTCGCCCGATTCATCCTGTGGCCCTGTGTTGTCCTGGTCATGGGCGCCGTCGTGGGATTTGTGGTCCTGGCGTTCTTCTCGCCGCTGATTGCAATTATCACTCAATTAACGAGCCAGGTGAATCCGTAACAGACGTAAATGGAGCCAACTTATGTCCTGTGGAAACGCAAAATACCGCGGGTTCTTGATGACCGAGATCATCGTTGCATTGACCGTCCTGGGAATGCTGCTGGCCGGGCTGGGAGTGTCACTGGCCGGCTTTGCAAGGTTCAATCGTTACCAGTTGACCCGCCAGCGGTGTATTGCGGCGGCCCAGGCGCAGCTCGAGAGCATCGCTGCGACGGGCCAGCCGATTCCCGATCAGGATTTCACCCGGCTCTGGCCCGGATTGACCGTTTCGGTCCGGGAAAAGCCGGGCGAGGCTCAATGGCAGCATCTGGCGTTGGTTGAGGTCGCAGCGAGCGGGATGACCCATCGCAAGAACGTGGAGATTCAACTGTCCAGGTACATCCGAAGGGACAACCCCTCGGCCGAAGGGAAGTGACAGAATGCGCAAGGGCTTCACCTTAGTGGAAATGATGGTCGTCATCATCATCCTGCCGTTCGTGCTGGTTCTGCTGGACGGACTGTTCGGGACCATTTTGACGGAGATCCCGCGGTCCTGGCGCACTGCACAGCAGAGCACAACACTGCTGAACCTGCTGGAGCAGATACATCAGGACATTGAAGAGGCCAAGGGACTTCCGGCCGAGTTTGCGGGGCACGCCGCCGGCGATGAGCTGCTCCTGGTCGAGTTGCCGGATGCCATAGTCGGCTATCGAATCGAAGAAGGCCAAGTCACGCGGAGCAAGCTCACGGGCGCTCCGCCGGGCGAGGTGGAGCAAAAAAGAGTCTGGTCCGTCCCCAACAGCAAAATCGAATGGCAGGTTTGGCAAAAAGACGACTCGCGGTACGCCGTGGAGGTCGAGACTCATGTAGAGTTTAAGGTTCTCGGCCGTCTGGAAAAAAAGATGGCCCGGGTGCATGTGTTTTTTGTCGGCGCTTTGTGAGAGACTCAGGAGCCAAGATGAAAGTACTGAGAAGAAACGGTTTTGTGCTGATACTCGTCATCACGGCGATGGCTGTCATCGGGATTGAGATGTTCGCTCTGGCCGGCGTTGCGAACACGATGCAGTTCCAGTCGCATACGGCCTACCTGCAGGCGTGCAGACGGAACCTGACGGCCAGCGGCCTGGCCTGGGCCAGGCAAAATATTCCCAATAAAACTGGAGAAAGTGCTCGTCAAGCGATAAAATTGGATGTCAGTGTAATGAATATTCGCGGCTCGGATTTGGACCTGACGATAAGCCGGCCGTCCGACGAGCAAGCCGAGGTTCTGATCGAGACGTCATGCAGCCGCGGCAGGCAGACGCTCAGGGGCGAAAGCAAGTACAAAATCTCGCTATGATAAGCAGGAAACAACTCCTGGAGCACGCAAAGGCCCAGCAGGCGACTGACATCCACATCTGCGCCGGCGCTCCAATCCTGTTCAGGCTGGGAGGCAAGTTAGTCCCGATTACCAAAGAAAAGCTCACCGCGGCCCAGAGCCGGGACATATCGCTGGAACTGCTGACCGAAGAGCAGAAAGTCCGATTCGAGAGGAATCTGGATTACGACCTGATGTTAGCGGACGGGGCCGGCCGATACCGGATCAACGTCGGCTATTTTAACGGTACGGTCGGCGCGACAATTCGGATTCTTCCCACGCGACCCCGAACCATTGACGAGCTGTCTCTGCCCGACGTCGTCAAGGACCTGGCCCGCCGAACGAAGGGGCTGGTACTGATTACCGGAAGCACGAGCCAGGGCAAGACCACGACGATGGCGGCGATGATCGACGAAATCAACTCGACCTGTGAGAAGCACGTCGTCACCATCGAGGACCCGATTGAGTACGTCCATACGAACAAGACCGGCATGGTCAGGCAAAGAGAAGTCGCCAGAGATACTCAGAGTTTCTATACGGGACTTCGGGCGGCATTGAGACAGGACCCGGACGTCATTGCCGTCGGGGAAATGCGCGATTATGAAACCATCAAGATTGCCCTGGCCGCTGCCGAAACCGGCGTGCTGGTCCTTTCCACGCTGCACGTGATCTCGCTCGACAAGATCATTGAAAGGCTTCTGAGCTACGCCCCGGCTACGGATGAAGGCCAGTTGAGGTTCCTGCTGGCCGAATCGTTGCAGGGCATCATTCACCAGGAGCTGGTCCCCACCGTCAACGGCGGACAACGAGTGGCCTGCGAAATCCTCGTTGTCACCAGCGCTGCAAAGAACATCATCAGAAGAAAAGGCGGGTTCTTCCTGCGAAGCGTCATCGAGACGGGCAAAAAACACGGAATGATGACCATGACCGAATCCATTACCGCCCTTCTCGACGCCGGCACGATCAGCGAAGGTGTTGCAAAAAGCGTTCTGGCGAATTATAAATAGTCACGATGCAAGAGGCCGATTCGCGACACGACGCTATTTTTTGCCGGCTGATATGGAAAAACAAAAGAAGGCTTATCTCTACGCGGGCATCGCCGTTGCGTTCTGGTCCACGTCCGCCTCGGCCTTCAAGATTTCACTCCAACACACGGATATTTTTTCACTGCTGTTCTGCGCATCGATCTCATCGACGGCAGCGTTCTTTCTCTACTTGCTCTTCTCAGGAAGACTGCACCTGCTCAAAGACCTCTCGCCAAGAGACTACGTCCACTCCGCCCTGCTGGGTTTTCTCAATCCCTTTCTTTACTACGTAGTCCTATTCAAGGCATATTCGATCCTGCCCGCCCAGGAAGCCCAGCCGCTGAATTTCATTTGGCCCCTGACGCTTGTCTTGCTGTCGATTCCTTTGCTGAAACAGAAAATAACGCCCAGGGACATTATGGCGACAATCATTTGCTTTGTGGGCGTCCTGGTCATCTCCACACGAGGTGATATCCTGGCGCTGAAATTTACCGACACCGCAGGGGTGTCACTCGCCACGGGCAGTTCGATCATCTGGGCGCTGTTTTGGATCTATAATGTAAGGGATAAGCGAGATGAAGTGGTCAGATTGTTTCTTAATTTTGCATTCGGGTCGGTCTTCACATCTGTTTCGATGCTGCTGCTGACCAATGCCCGAATCCCCGATGTCCGCGGAATCCTCGCGGGCGCATACGTGGGACTGTTCGAGATGGGAATTACATTTCTTCTGTGGCTCAAGGCACTGAAGCTCTCCAAGACAACCGCGCACGTCACCAACCTGATCTACCTGGTGCCGTTCCTTTCGCTTGTGGTAATTTCCGTGGTCGTCGGCGAGAAGATTCTGGCCTCAACGATGGTGGGCCTGGTCTTCATCGTGAGCGGCATCCTTCTACAGAGACTCCGCCGCCGGAGGGCTCTGTGAAAAGACCACACCTGCCACCCCGCCAAACGCCCTCACCTGCGTATGGCAGTCCGAACAAATTGCGAGCCTAAAAGCCGTTCAAGCAGCTACACGTTCTCAGGAACAACGAACGGCTCACGGTAGCGCCTTGTGACCAGTCTATTGGCCCGGCGATTATCGGTGAACCTCTCTTTCCCGGGGTCGAACTTCAGCATCGGCCCAAGCTGATAGGTGCTCTTGGCCAAATCGAGGCCCAATGTACCTTTGACGGTCTGCATGACCTTGTCCCAGGATTTGCCGATTTCCTCGTGTTTGTCGAGTACATCCGGCCTGGTCGTGCCGGCGACCTGCTCGCCGAGACGGTAGGAGATGTTGCCGAGGTGGCAGCACGCAGAGGACAGATGTCCCTTGGCAATGTCCGCGTTCAGATCGCCCACCTTGCGGGTGCGCATCGCCTCAATGAAATTCACAAAGTGATCTCCATCGCCGGGACCCATCGCCACGTCCACCTCCACCAGCAGTTCGGCCTTGTCGGAGCCTTTGGGGTAGAACTTGCCACCCTTAATCGCGCCGGCTTCGAGGTAGAACTCGTTGCCCACGTTGGGCGGATACTTTTTGCCGTCCAGGCCCGCTCTATCAACAAGACCGATGACCTCGAAGACAAGCAGCGGCCCGCCAAAGTCCATGATGCTTAACTGGCAGTTGGGGGTCTGGGCCTGATCCGTGAAAGGCGGGTGTCCTTCCGTCGAGTTCACCCAGCGGCCGCCCATGCTGATTACGCTGTT
>DATKWR010000138.1:0-9199 GCA_035529475.1 Sedimentisphaerales bacterium
GTCTGACGTTTTCAAACACTATTTACCTCTCCGACCGGCAATTTGCAACGCTTTTCGCCCCGCCGGCGGCATCGGCGGCCTTTTGAGGCCAGGTGCGCAAACGTCGGGTGACCGCCGGACCGGCAAAAAAAACCAAAAAAAGATTTGCAACTTAGTTGCAAATTGCGTATGCTGCGATTGTTTGCCCGGAGGCGTTTGCCGGGTGAGGGTCGCAGCCTGATTAGGGAGTATAGAAACGGATGAGACAGAAACTCGAAATCATAAGGACGGAATTGCGGTGTCACGCTCCTTTCACTCTTTTTGGGGCTTTCACCGGCATCGTCTGCATGTTGCTGTTCAGGAACCTATCGCACGACACGAGCCGGACGATCTTCTACGTGTTCCATCCGGGACACGTATTGCTCAGCGCTATCGTGATCGGCTCGATGTTTCAGTTTCACGCCGGACGAGGGAAATTCATCACGGTTATGCTGATTGGGTTCTTCGGCTCGATCGTGATCGGCACCTTGAGCGACTCATTGATTCCTTTCGTCGGCGAGGTGGTGTTGGGTATGCCCATCCACGCTCACGAGCATGCAGGTTTCGCCGAAGAGGCCCATATCGGCTTTATCGAAGGCTGGTACGTCGTTATCCCGGCGGCGATAGTCGGTGTGGTGATCGCCCTTATCAAGCCGAAGACGAAATTCCCGCACGCCGGACACGTCCTGCTCAGCACGTGGGCGTCCTCGTTCCACATGCTGATGGCGATGGGTGGGCAGATCAGCGTATTCAAGGCGGTGGGCAGTTTTGGCTTCCTGTTTTTGGCGGTCCTGGTGCCCTGCTGCTTCAGCGACATTGTCTTTCCATTGCTGTTCGTCAAGTCGGACGCCGACCTGTCGTGTTGCCATCATTGAAAGAGACTGAGGCACGCCTGTAGAAAAAAGTGGCCGACGCCCTGGAGAAATAATGGCAAAGTTGAACCCGGATTCGCAAGCCCGCACGATGCTAAAGGCTGCAAAACTCTACTGCACGCCCGGCCGAGTGAGCATACTGAAAGTTTTGCTCAAAGCCGGTAAACCTCTGAGCCACGACGAGGTCGCCCGCCGGGCAGGCCCGGGGCATTTCGACAAAGTAACCATCTACAGAACGCTCGCGAGCCTGCTGGAGGTCGGCCTGGTGCACAGGGTCTTTATGGACAAAAGGGCGCGGCATTACGAGCTGGCCCACCATTGCACCGAGCACCAGTGCCATCCTCATTTTACCTGCACAAGCTGCGGGGACACCCACTGCCTGACCGAAATCTCGCTGCCGATGGCCAAAAGCCCCCACAAAGGCTTCATCATCCACCGCCAGCAAGTCCGCCTCGAGGGCCTCTGCCCCGGCTGTGCTTGAAAGATGGGAGGCATCGAAGAGATTCGGTGAGTGAAAAATGGGTACTTGGATTCGAAGAAACGCTCTTATACTTGCGACTGTCAACTTTGTGGCGATGGTCACGGGGGTATCGCTGCAACTGCACCTGCTCAGTCAGGACCATTCGGGCGCGCACGATTTCGACCATTGTTCTATTTGTCAGCAGTTGCTCACGGCGCCCGGAAAATTCATCCGGGAGCCGGAGTCCAGGCTTCCTGAGACCGACCTGTTCGAGAACGATGCCGTCTTTCCCCTCCATGTTCATGTAATCGCATTTCATCACAATCCTTTCGGTCCGCGCTCTCCACCGTTCGTGTAGAGACTCCAGGCGGTACTTGTTCAAACTCTAAACATATCCCGACATTCCGGGGCGTATATCCGGGAGTGTCAATCGTTGCGCAGAAAAAGGAGTCGCGTTATGAAACGTGCTCGCGGTTTTACGTTGGTAGAGCTGCTGGTTGTCATTGCGGTTATCGCTCTTCTGATGGGGATCTTAATGCCTGCGCTTCATAGGTCGCGCTTGTTAGCATTGCGAACGAAGTGTCTTAGTAACATGCGGAACATGGAGGTGGCTCACTGGATGTATATGATGGATTGGGATGGATCTTTCGTCGATGTTGGTCTGGCACACGGCGGCGTGCACGCGAAAGAGGAGATTGCATGGATCAATACCCTCCAGTCGTACTACAAGCACAAGCTGCTGCACCGTTCCCCCGTGGACAAGAGCCCTCACTGGTCTCTCGAAGCGGGAGGCCAGGGGGTACCCGTCCCGCCGACGACGGATCGCTTTCGCAGAACCAGTTATGGCATCAACAATTACCTAACCACGACGGCGCCGGAGAAGCCCTATCGAAAGCTGTCCGAGGTCCGCAGGCCGGCAGATACCGTGCATTTTCTTATCATGGCTTTTGAAGGTCAGTACGCCGGCGCGGACCATCCCCACGTTGAAAACTGGTACGTGCCGGGCCAGCCGGATTCTCCCCCCGTCAAGGCGGCCGGACAGACTCAGACAAACGCGCACGGCGGCGAACCCAAGTCCTGGGACGCGCGGTCCAACTACGGATTCCTCGACGGACACGCCGAGGCCAGGATATTCCGCGATGTCTATACGAGCTGGCAGCGCAACAGCTTTGACCCCAAGGTGGCATATTGAAAAACTGTAATTGACTTACGAAAGAAACCACGAGGAGATTATGAAAACGCCTTTGTTTCTTGCAGGTTTGTCTATCGTCCTTCTGTGTTGCTCCATGGCGGAAGCTCAGCATACTCACGAAGGTGATTTTGAGCTGAAGGTGGAGTTTGATTCGATTATCGTTGACCCGAGAGTCTTGCCGGGGGAGCTCGCGGCGGACGAATTCTTTTCGACGGATGAGCCCGGCTTCGACTCTGAGCTGGGGGCCTTTCCGCTCGGTACCACGGTCGGCTTCAATATACGCGACGGCCTCAAACGCTGGAGCAGCAGCGGCTTTGAACGCTTGGATCCTGCAACGGCCGAGACGGTGATCGTCAGCCACGTGCAGCGGGTGCGCAAAAGCGGCTCCGGCTTTGTGGCTGGCTTTGACCTTCCCGTTGGGCAGGACGGTTCATGGCACCGGCATCTTGTCTTCACACTGAGCGGCCCCGGCACAAATGACCCCCGCAGGGGGATATACCTGCTTGAGCTGGGGCTTTACAGCACGAGCCCCGCGGTGGCCGGCTCTTATCCTATCTACATTGTCTTTAACGTTGATGACGAGCCGAACCACGAGCCTGCTTTGGAGTGGGTGCGGCACAACTTGGCCCGGCCAGTGTGCATACAAAAGCCGGTCGCCGATTTGAACGGCGATTGCAAAGTCGATTTCCAGGATTTCGCCCTTTTCGCCGAAAGCTGGCTTTCGTGCAACCTAAGGCCCGAGAGTGAATGCTGGCAATAGCCAGCACGATTTTCATACGCGCCCCTCTGGGCGGATTTGGTTGGCCCCCCTCTTGACGCCGCACATGGTTGGTGTATGTTGTTACCATACAGCGCGGATAATTCTGAGAAAAGTTGTAACCACCCGTTCCGTACGTGCCTTATTATGGATATGAAGCGCAAAACGCGTTTGAGCGGGTTCATCTGCGTGGTCCAGTCGGCCATACTTCTTGCCGGAGGATGCAGGAAGCAGCCGACGGTTACCAGACCGCCTCTGCACGAGGCGGCCAGAGCGGGTGATGTCCAGAAGGTCAAATCGCTCCTTGCCAAAGGGGTAGATATCAACATTGAGGACCGACGGACCTGGACGCCACTGTACTATGCAACACGGTATGGGCATAAAGACGTTGCTGAATTGCTTTTGGCTGCCGGGGCTGACCCTGAAATAGCCTCTGATTCCGGCCAGACGCCTCTCCACGAGGCCGCCAGCAGAGGCTATACCGATATAGTGAGGCTGCTGATTGCCAAAGGCGCGAACGTCAACGCAAGGGACCTGGGAGGCCGAACACCCCTTCACGGCGCCGCCGAAAATGGGCACTTGGATGTGGTAGATCTTCTCATCGCCAACGGCGCAGGCGTCGATGTGCCAAGTTCCTCGGGTGAGACACCGCTGTTTTTGGCCGCCCGCAATGGCCACGCCAATATCGTTGAGTTGCTGGCATCCAAAGGCGCCAACGTCAACATTGACGGACGCTCACCCACACCGTCCGTCCGGTCGCACGCAGCCTCACAAGAAAAAGCGAAGGCTCTCTATTGGGCTATCTCCTCAGGTCACACGCAGGCTGCAAAGGCCCTTTTGGCTCGCGGGGCAGATCCAAATACGACGGACGGTTCGGGGGACCGCCCTGTGCTGCACATCGCAGCCGGAAATGGCGACATCGGCTCGGTGGAGGCATTGATCGACAGAGGCGCCGATGTGAATGCGCGAGGCAGGTCCGGCGACGCAGCGCTGCACGAGGCGGCACGGGAAGGCCGTGACGGTGTCTCAAAGTTGCTTCTTGCCAGAGGCGCTGACGCGAACGCGGCTAACGAGTCGGGATCCACGCCCCTACACGAGGCAATTCGGTGGAACCAGGACGAGCCGATGGTCGAATTACTTATCGCCGGCGGGGCTAATGTCAATGCCAGCAAGACCAATGGGCGGACGCCCCTCCACGAGGCGACTGCCCGCTGGTTTGGCGCAGCGTTTAACTCACGCAACGAGAGAACCGTCGAATTGTTGATAGCGAGTGGCGCTGCGGTCAACGCACGAGACAAAGAGGGCCGGACGCCTCTGTATGAGGCGGCTCTGAACGCTGCGGTTGAGATTGTTGAGTTCCTGATCGCCAATGGTGCCGATGTGAACGCAAAAGGCCCAAAAGGAGAGACATCGCTGCATCGGGTGGCCAGTGAAAATCGATACATGCAGCCCACACCACGCTTCGACGAGGTTGCGAAGCTGCTCATTGCGAACGGCGCGGATATTCACGCCAGAGACGGAGAAGGCCGGACGCCCCTCCATTCGGCGGCTCTGTCAGGCAACAAAGTCATTGCTGATTTCCTCGTAGCCGAGAGCGCTGATCTGCGCGCAGAGACCGCGTCTGGCTTGACCATGCTGCATGCTGCGACCATCGGCGGCAATGCCGAGCTGGTCCAATTCTTTGTTGCCAAGGGTGCCGATGTCAATGCAGCAGACGCCCAAGGCTCGACCCCCTTGCACCTCGCGGTCGAGAAACAACGCGTCGCCGCTGTGAAACAACTCATAGAGCTGCGAGCTAATCTGGAATTGAGGGACAACGAGGGGGATACGCCGTTGATGATAGCAGCGCGTAAACGCTTTCCATATAAGGATATGGTCGATCTGCTTATTGCCAAAGGTGCGAAGGTTGATGCCGCCGTCGAGAGCTTGATGAAAACCGGTCTTATGCCGTTGCACGAGGCGGCCAAAGCGGGAGATATCGGTCAGGTTCAACTGTTAATCTCCGGCGGCTCCAATGTCAACGCCAGAGACCGGCAGGGCCTCCGGCCACTGCACCACGCCGCAGCCTCGGGCCGCAAAGAAGCGGCCGAGGTTCTTATCGTCAACGGTGCCGACGTCAACGCAATGAGCGAAGGTGACTGGACGCCTTTGCACTCGGCCGCAAATGAAGGCCAAAGAGAGCTTGTAGAGTTGCTCCTGGATCGCGGTGCCGATATCAACAGGCAGTATGGCAATGCCGAGACGTCGCTCAGTATGGCAATCACGAATGGCTACCGTGACGTGGTTGAGTTGCTTCTGACCAGAGGAGCGGATGTCACCGCAGGGTGCATGGGCGGCTACGTGTCACTCGACGACGGGGTGGGCAAGAGCTTCGCAGAGTTGGCACAATATCTCATTGCCGAATACGGGCCATACTCGATCATTGTGACCAACCCGAACTCGGTCAGGCAACTTCTTGCATACTGGAAAATCGACTTCGACGATATATGGATCCCCGAAAGAGCGGAGCTGGAAGGTTTTGACGCTGCTGTGAAGGCTCGCCTCGGGGACCCCACAGAAATCAAGGCCAAGTCTCACTTCAGCCGCAGATTCATATTGAGGTATTTTGACCAGTACAGCCGGGAGTACTCGGGCATCGTCCGAAACGGAGAAAAGCACATCATTTGCCAGATGATCCTTCCTCATTCTTTTCCGAACAAAGCCCCCAACAACGCATTCACCATGCTGCACGGCTTCGCCAACGGCGTCGTGAGAGTGGTGTTCGAACCAGAAAACGACAAGGTTGTTGAAATCGACTGTGAATACTGGATGTGAGCTGGGGTTTGATCCGAACGCTTATAAGTCCGCGCTTTGGGTTGGACGCATGGTTCCGCTGGGGGTAGAATGGGCGGCGTGAAAGCTTATCCGTTACAGTTTGAGCCGATATATAAGCAGCGGATCTGGGGTGGGCGCAAGCTGCAAGAGGTCTTCGGCAAGGAATTGCCGACGGGCCGGAAGATCGGCGAGAGCTGGGAATTGGCGGATCTACCCAACGACAAATCCGTCATTGTCAACGGCGAATTGGCCGGCCGGACCTTGCGTTCGGCGATTGAGCGGTATCCCAGGCAAATCACCGGCTTGGCGAGTTTCTCACCCCCCTTTCCCTTACTGATCAAGCTGCTGGACTGCCAGGACGTTCTGAGCGTGCAGGTGCACCCCGACCCGGGGACCTGCGAGCGGATGGGCAAGGGCGAGCCGAAGACCGAGTGCTGGTACATCATCGCGGCCGCACCGGGCGCCGTCATCTACAAGGGCCTCAAGAAAGGCGTCACGAAGGAGCAATTCGCGCGGGCGATAAAGGCCGGCACCGTCGCCGACACGCTCGCTCAGGTCGAGGTCCGCGCGGGCGAATGTCACTTTCTGCCCGCCGGCACCGCCCATGCGATAGGCCCCGGCCTGCTGATCGCCGAGATTCAGACGCCCTCGGATACGACCTACCGCGTCTTCGACTGGAACCGCGTCGATGAGGCCGGCAAGAGCCGCGAGCTGCATGTCGAGGAGGCCCTTGAAAGCATCCACTTCGACATATCGGGCGAGACGCTGCCGGTCACGACGGTCGGCCGGCTCGTCGAGTGCGAGTACTTCACCGTCGATAAAGGCCACCAGGCCCGCAATTGCGAGCTGCTGCTCTCGCCCGGCCGGATGAAGGTGCTGATTGTAATCTCCGGCGTCGGGACGATTTTAGGCAAGGGTGGCAGCCTCAAAGGCGAAGCCTTTGGGGATGTTTCCCCTGGGGGCGGCCATCCCCAAGCGGCGCTTGAGGCTGCCACCCGCCTCGTCGAATTCCGCGCGGGCGACTGCCTACTCGTACCCGTGGCCTACGAAGGTGCCATGCGCTTCGCCGCCAACACCCACTACCTGACCGTCACCACGTAGCAATTAACGATTGATTATTGGCTATTGACCATTGGAAGAGGGTGGCCTGCCGTCGCTAACCTTAAAGCCAGACTTCGCTGTCGTAGCGGAGCATGATTAGGCCGTCCTTGAAGTTGTCGGGGCGGATGTTGGGTTTTTTGCCTGTTAGCTCCTGGAGGATCCATTTCGGGAAGTTCGCGCCTGCCTTGATCGATAGCGGTGCGCCGCCTCCGAAGCGGGGGTTGATCTCGATGAATTTGATCTTGTTATCGTCGGTGAGGAATAGTTGCAGGGTAATGACGCCGGGCCCGGCGCCGAGCTTCTCGACAACAGAGGCGGCCTGCGCCATAATGCGCCGGTCCTTGACCGTCTGGCCCTTGCTGACCTCCCCTGCTCTAATTTCGATGCGCCTTCGCGGCACGACGCAGCGGACCTTCATATCGAAATCGACATAGACGTCGCACGTATGCTCGACGCCTTCGACAAATTCCTGGCAGATGGCGTTCGGGATTCGCCGGGAGTAAAACAACAGTTCTCCCCGATTGTTGACAACAGCGTTCCCCTTGCTGGCGGAACCGTCCCAGGGCTTCACAAACAAGGGAAACCTCGTTTGTGATTTATGATTTTCGATTTTCGATTTTCGATTTAGGGCCGTTTCAATGCTCAGGGTTGTCGGGGTGTCGAAGTTGTTTTTGCGCAGGAACTTATAGGTTTTTCTTTTGTCCTGGCAGATGTCGATGACTTGCGGGTCGGAAACCAGTACCCGGCAGCCCGCCGCGGCGAATTTGGCTTTGTTTTGCGACAGGGCTTTGAGGTCCAGATCGACCGTCGGAACGAGCAGCCTGACCTTGTTAGCTTTGACAATCGAGAGCAGCTCGGCGATGTAGCCGGCGTGCGTCGTCGGCTTGACGAGGAAGCGCCTGTCGCAGAGCTGCAGCGCGGAGCTTAGCTCGGTCCTGTCTGTGCCCAAGAACGAAGCGTCGAGCTTCATCTCGCGGGCCGCCCTGCGGAAGCTCTCTAACAGCGAGACGCGCCTGCCGATGCACGTGAACAGGACGGCCACGCCATTTTCGGTTTTCGGTTTTCGATTTTCGATTGTTTGCTGCCTGTCTTATATCTGAACTTTTGCAAGACTCTTGTTACATTCTATAAGGATCAACTGCGGCTGATTCTTGATTGAAAACGCCAAATAGTCAATATTTAATTGTCAGGAACCAATTGGTTTGACATTTGGGCTGTGTCATTTTAAACTAAGCGTCTTGCTTAGAGGCTATCCGAACTACCCTCTGGCATTTGTCATTCTGAGGCGAAGCCGAAGAATCCGGGCTACCATCGCAATTCGCGGCCCAGATGCTTCACTCCGTTCAGCATGACATGCGGCAGCGAATGGTTATTCGGATGGGCTCTTGGTCAAAGGGATGATTTATGAACGGCTGGGAAGAGAAAGTCGAGAACAAGGACGTTGTCGTCGGGGTTTTAGGGCTGGGCTACGTGGGCCTGCCCCTGGCGCGGGAGTTTGCTTCGGCGGGGTTGAAAGTCGTCGGCTTCGACATCGATGAAAGGAAGGTCCGGGTTCTGAATTCCGGCCGGAGCATCATCAAGCATATCCCCCACGCACAGGTCAGGCGGATTGTGAAAACGGGCCGGTTTCGCGCCACGAGCGACATGGCGCGGCTCAAGACAGTTGACGCCATTCTCGTCTGCGTACCGACGCCTTTGACTGAAAACCGCGAGCCGGACGTGCAGTTCATCGTGGGCAGCGCCGAGACTATCGCCAAACACCTGCGTCCGGGCCAGTTGATCGTGCTGGAGAGCACGACGTATCCAGGCACAACGCGCGAGCTTATGGCGCCGATCCTGGAGACCAGCGGCTTGAAGGCGGGCAGGGATTTCCACCTGGCTTACTCGCCCGAGCGGGAGGACCCGGGCAACAAGGAGTTCACCACCCGGACGATCCCGAAGGTCGTCGGCGGGCTGACGAAAACGTGTCTCGATATGGCGTGCCG
>DATKWR010000139.1:0-23902 GCA_035529475.1 Sedimentisphaerales bacterium
CCACGATCGTTGTGGATCCGAACGGCGATATCGCAGCAGCGAACGCCCTTGCCAAGGCCGGCGATACCATCGAGATCGCTGCGGGCACCTTCGTCCTCGCTGAGCAGATCGCCATCAAGGACGGCGTGACCTACCGGGGCGCCGGTCCGGGCCTGACGATTATCGACGGCAACAACGTCACGCAGGCATTCGTTGCGTGGGGCGACCGCGGCGCGACCAACGGTCAGGTCGATGCAAACGGCGTCGGCGTACAGAACACCACCGGCCCGAAGGACTGGGTAGTGGAGGGGATGACCATCCAAAACTGCGTGGCGGATACGAAAGATCGCCAGGATATCTTGAGTGCCGCCCGCGACCTGCTCAACAACTACAAGGGCATACCTTACACGCTTGCGGCCGCACAGACAGAGAACGGCGGCGTTGCGGACAACCCCGGGTGGTTCGACATCCTCAGTGGTAGTGCCGACGAGGATCTCACAGACATGGAGCTTGCGGCTTACCTCGACGCCAATCCCCCCGGCAGCGCCGGCCACTTGGTCGCAAATGACAACCTGGCCGGCGACGGCGGCGCCATTACCATCGAAAACGGAGCCGTCGGCACCATTCAAAACTGCGAGTTCCTGAACAATCATACGCCTGCTGAAGGTGCCGGAGACGACGGGGGCGCTCTCAACATCACGGGCCTCTCGGTGATTACCATCAACGACTGTCTGTTTGACGGCAACTATGCCGTCTCTCCGGATTCCGTTGCGATAACCGACTCGGACGGCGACGGCGGCCATATCAAGATTCAAGGCAACTCTGCGTCGGCCCTCACACCCGGCACCACACTGATCGCCAACGGGTGCATTTTCCTCAATGGCAACGCATCAGATGACGGCGGTGCGATTCAGACGGCCGCAGTAGGCAGCATTGTTCGCCTCGATGCGTGCTGGTTCGAGGGAAACACTGCTTGGGACAACGGCAGTGTCATGTCTATTTCAACCGAAGGCTCGGGTGAGCTGACCGTCACCAACTGCGTCTTCGCCAACAACATCACGAAGGCCGACAATGGTCCCGACCGGATGTGCGAGGTCAGGCGCAACTCAAAGTTTGTCAACTGCACGTTCCTGGGCAATAACCAAAACGATGAGGACCTGATCTACAACAACGCTGACGTTGCCGACGCCGACGGCGACGGAGTCGATGACGAAACAGCGGATACGACGCAAGTGATCAACTGCATCTTCGTCAACAACATCATCGGCAACAGCGACGACATTATGGGTTCGCGCAACACCGAATTCACGGTCGCAGCAACCAATTGCCTGTTCTTCGGCAACACCCAGCAGAACGGCAATGCGGCGGATAATACGCAGAGACCGGAGGTCGAAGTGGGCAGCGTCAATGCCGACCCATTGCTGGATGCCGCTTATGTTCCGGGTGCGGGTTCGCCGGCCATCGACGCCGGTGTGGATCCAGCCACCCTCGGTGTGGTTGTGACAACGGATTACAGCGGCAACGCACGGCCGCAAGGTGCGGGCTACGACATCGGCGCGTACGAATTCGTCGTTGCACCTCCGCCCCCGGCCAATTGACAGAAAGTCGGTAACCATCGACTGAAAAAACAGGCCATCAACGCCTGCAAAAGAGGCACAAGAGAGGTTGGGCCGGAACGCCGACCCAACTTCTCCGAGCCTGTCCGGACTTCCCAAGAGCACGGGCCGGTTTGCCCGCCTCCCGCCGGGGAGTACTTTTGTGCAGGAGCAGGCTGCCCCGCGCCGGAAGTCCATCGATCGGACCGCGAATCCGGCTGATGTGGACGGGATTTCTCCTGGCCCAGCCGACAAGAAGAGTTCGCAGCCGGGGGGCAGCATTTCTGTACTTGCCATTTCCAACAATCGCCGCTACAATGCGCGCTTCAGAATTGACTATAATGTTTTTCTTGGAGTTTTGGATATGATCAAAGTTCTGATTACGGACAAACTTGCACAGGAAGGCATCGACCTGCTCAATGGGATGGATGGCGTCGAAGCCGTTGTCAAGACGGGCATAGGCGAGGACGAGCTGGCGCAGATTATCGGCGACCACGACGGCTTGATCATCCGAAGCGGCACGAAAGTGACCGCGAAGGTGCTGAGCCGTCCCGGCAGGCTCAAGGCCATCGCCCGGGCCGGTGTCGGGATCGACAACGTGGACGTCCCCGAAGCCACCCGAAAGGGCATCCTGGTGATGAATACGCCGGGCGGCAACACGCTCAGCGCCGCCGAGCATACGATGGCGTTGCTCCTGGCCATGAGCCGGAACGTCGTCTCGGCCTGCAACAGTCTCAAGGGCGGCGCCTGGGACAGAAAAAAATACACGGGCAACCAGTTGAATAATAAGGTGCTCGGTTTGATCGGCCTGGGACGGATCGGCATGGCCGTGGCGGCAATGGCGCGAGGGTTCAACATGAAAGTCCTGGGCCACGACCCGTTGGCCGCCCCTGCCGATGCGGAAAAACTCGGCATCGAAGTCACCGATGACATCACAAGGATTTTCAAAGAAGCCGACTTCATCAGCGTGCACGTGCCGAAGAACGAGCAAACGCTCAATATGATCGGGGCCGCGCAGATCGGGATGATGAAGCCGACGGTCCGGCTGGTCAACTGCGCTCGCGGCGGTATCATCAACGAGGATGCACTCTATGCGGCCCTTGCAGAAAAACGTATTGCCGGCGCAGCGCTCGACGTTTTTCCCAAGGAGCCTCCCGAAGATTCGCGCTTTGCGCAGCTCGAGCGCTGTATCGTCACTCCCCACCTGGGCGCCAGCACGGAGGAGGCTCAAATTGAGGTCGCCGTCGAGGCGGCTCAAATCCTCGTCGATGCCATCAAAGGCGGGCCGGTGAGAAACGCCCTCAACGCCCCATCCACGGCCGGCGCCATGCCGCCGCTCGTCGGTCGGTACGCCGAGCTTGCCCGGAGGATCGGCACCGTGGTCAGCACCATTGCCCCGGGGCAAATCAAAAATGTCCAGGTCCAGTACCGAGGCTCCATCGCCGAGACGGCGGTCGAGCCGGTCACGCTCAGCTTTGCGGTCGGCCTGCTGCAAAAGCATTTTGACATGCCGCTGAACATGGTCAACACGCCGGTCCTGGCCAGGGAACGAGGCATCAGCATCGACGAGACGAAGAACACCGGGGCCAAGGACGTCGCCGCAAGTTTCAGCGCCAAGGTTGAGACCGACAAAGTGACACGCACCGTGACCGGGTCGGTCTTCGGCGGGACCCTGCTGCGGATCATCGAGATTGACGGCTTCAATATCGAAGTCACCCCGCAGGGAACGGTGATGGTCATATTCAACGACGACAAACCCGGCGTGATCGGCGCCGTTGGAACGCTCTGCGGCAGACATAACATCAATATCTGCACGATGGGCGTCGGCCAGAAACCCGCCGAGCAGAAGGCGATGCTGGCCGTCAGTCTCGACAAGCAGCCGGATGCCAAAGCGATTGAAGAGCTCGCGGGGCTTGATTTCGTCAACGAGATTTACGTCTGTAAGCTGGACTGATCCTGGAGGCCGGATGTTCCATGACCAATTCCAAACAAGACACTGCCGGCAGGAAAATCAAGTCCGTCACGTATCTCGGCATGGTAATAAATCTTGCGCTGTCCGCCATCAAGATCGTTATTGGTGTGCTGGCTGGTTCGCTGGCGCTGGTCGCCGACGGGATTCATTCGCTTTCCGACCTGGCCACTGACGCGGCGGTGCTGCTGGGCCTTCACCTGGGCTCGAAGGAACCCGACCAGAGCCACCCTTACGGACACGGGCGAGCCGAGACGTTTTCCGCGGGGGTCATCGCATTGGTCCTGATCTTCGTGGGCGGCGCGATGATCTACTACGCAACGATGGCCATCGCCAGGGACGAGATGACCACCCCTCGGTTCGCTGTCCTCGTCGCCGCCATCGTTTCAATTGCGAGCAAAGAGTGGCTCTATAGAATCACCCTGAAGATCGCCGTTCAATCTCACAGTCCGGCCCTTTACGCCAACGCCTGGCATCACCGCAGCGATGCTTTCAGCTCGGTGGCGGTCGCAGTGGGCTTCGTGTCGCTGGCCTTCGGCTTTGGCCACGGTGACCAGGTCGCGGCTATTACCGTCGGCCTGATGATCATCTGGGTGGGAGTCAGTGTAATCAGCGACGCATTGCGTGAGCTGACGGAAGCCGCCGTCGATTCGGATACGATCGAACACATCAAAGATATCATCAACTCAGACCCTTCCATTCGTCAGTGGCACAAGCTGCGGACGCGAATGGTCGGACGGGAAGTCTTTCTCGATTTGCACATTCTCGTGGACCCGGATTTGAACGTTACGGCCGCCCACGAAATCGCCGAACGGCTGGAAAAAACCGTGAACGAGCAGATCGCGCGACCGACCAACATCACCGTTCACATCGAGCCGGACACGCCCGAGATGAGAGACAGAAAATAGCACAAGAATCGTAACCATCCGAAGAAGTACACCCGCAAGCAGGAAGAATCAGATGGCAGTTGTGTCGTGAAACCACCCTCCCGGTCTTTTCCACGCCCGGGCCGTAGATGTATTTGCGCAGCAGGTTGTTATTGCCGTCGTATTCGCCGAGCACCCCGTCGATGGCGTTTCGGCGTGGGAGCGCAGGCGTCCTGAGCGCAGCCGAAGGACCTTTCCGAGCACGCCGGCGAAGCCGTGCGCGCGCAGGCGTCCCGAGCGCAGTCGAGGGACCCTCCGTACAGTAGCCATTTACGATTTGCGATTTGCGATTTTAGCGAAGCTGCCGCCACGCGAAATAGTCAATAGTCAATGACAAACAATCAATGCCGAGAGGGGGTCCTGTCAAGCAAAGAATGGGTGACTGTCCCGAGTTATCGTCAAATGAAAAAGAAAAGCGCTTGCGGATTTCTCTTCGTGCAAGGAGACTTCACTTGCGATCCTATAATAACCAGGGTATGATGGTGGCGTCGTCACTTTGAAGCTGTGACGCATGGATTACAGAGCATGTACTGAAAGGTAGCCTCATGGACACCCTTGCGAACCGCACTGCCTGTTCTGCAACAGGCCCCATATCAAGACGAAGTTTCCTAAGCCTCGCCGGAGCTGCCTGCCTGGGAGCTGTTGCCGGCACAAACCTCAGGCCGTGCTGTGCCGCCGAAGGGCGGAGGCCCAACATCCTGTTTATCTTCTCCGATGATCATTCCTTCCAGACCATCGGAGCGTACGGGAGCCGCCTGTCGGCCTTCTGCCGGGAGCAGGGTGTCACCCCGAACATCGACCGTCTGGCCGACCAAGGTGCGCTGTTCAGGAACAGCTTCTGCGGCAATTCCCTCTGTTCGCCGAGCCGTGCCGCGGTCCTGACTGGTTTGCACAGTCATGCCAATGGCGTGATGACGTTGAACAAACCGATCACGCCCGGGCTGTGGACCTATCCCGTGTCCCTGCGCGAGGCCGGATATCAGACAGCGGTCTTCGGCAAGTGGCATCTGGCCACTACCAGACCGGAAACGGACTACTGGCGCATCCTGCCGGGTCAGGGCAGCTACCTGGACCCGAAATTTGAAGGGCCCGACGGCACGGAATCGCACAAAGGATACGCGACGGACATCATCACCGACATGTCGCTCGAATGGCTCAAGCAGCGTGACACCTCCAGGCCGTTCCTCCTGATGGTGCACCACAAGGCCCCGCACCGCAATTGGATCCCGCCGGAGCGGTACTACCGCTGGCTCGATGATGTCGAAGTCCCCGAGCCTGACACCCTTTTTGACGACTATGCTGACCGTGCCTCCCCGGCGCATCTGCAGAAGATGGAGATCGGAAGGGACATGACCCTCAAGAGTGACCTGAAGGTCGAGGACCCCGGCACGAAAATCAATCCGGATTCCGCCTACGGCCCCCGCAACGTCGATTTCCGCCGGCGCAATCCGCAGGGCGCAGACCTGACCCGCTGGAAATACCAGCAGTATATGAAGGACTATCTGCGCTGTATCAGAGCGGTGGACGACGGTGTCGGCCGGTTGACGCAGTACCTCGCGGATGCGGGTCTCGACTCCAACACCGTGGTGATCTACGCCGCCGACCAGGGCTTCTACAACGGCGAACACGGATGGTTCGACAAGCGATGGATTTACGAGGAGTCCATACACATGCCTCTGATCATGCGCTGGCCGGGCGTGGTCAAGCCTGGCCTCCGTCCCACCGCCATGGTGCAAAATATCGACTATGCCCCGACGTTCGTCGAGATCGCAGGCGGTCGCATCCCCGAAGGGCTGCATGGCCGCTCGTTCGCGCCGGTCCTGCGCGGCCGGACACCCGCCGATTGGCGCAAGAGCATCTATTATCACTACTATGACGCCGGCCACGGCGTAGCCAAGCAATACGGCATCCGCACTGAGCGATACACCCTCGTGCACTTCTACACGTCCGATGAGTGGGAGCTATTCGACCTTGAAAAGGATCCCAAGCAGCTTCGCAGCGTCTATGCCGACCCGGCCTACGCGACAACCGTTGTAAAGCTCAAAACCGAATTGGAGCAACTCCGCACGCACTTCAAGGATGACACGATGAACGTGACACAGCAGGCACCGCGCGAGTCGCCCAAGGCAAAACGAAAGAAGGCGCGGTAAACGTACCCAAATGTGCAGGCTGATTTCTTCGACGTGGGTTGCCGACCAAGAAAACGGTAACTATGGACAGTCCACCTATTGAATGGCTGTTTCTTTTCGTTTCTTGGCTCCTTTGCTTTTCGTTGGTCTGCCGCTGGCCAAGCAGCCGCTCAAGCTTGCTTGAAGGATCTATCTTTCTCCGTCATTCTCGCGAATGGGGGGCAATGTGCGTTTAGCTGCGTGGTCCCTGTGGCGATGAACAGCTCGCCTTTGTACCATACATCGTATCGATTCTCGATCAGGTAGAGATACCTGTCGAGGTCGATAATGGCCCGGCAGATATCACTGTCCACCGAGTTGCGGCTGATCTCCCGGAATTCCTTTGAGTTGCTCATGCTTCGCGCCGCCCGGCTTCTTGGGTACTGCTCGGCCGAATACCTGGCGGAGAAGTAATGCCCTTTTAGTCTCTTTCTCGCCCACGAATAGGAAAGGTTCTTGAATCGGAAGAACCAGTTCAGAAGTGTGAGCTTCTTTGTGATCTGCGTGTTTCCGCCGATGTTATCATGGCAGCACGTTCTGCACATCAGGTAGGGACAGCCCGTTCTTATAGTGTAGTCCATCGCGGCATCGGATAACGACCCGCACGCGCCGAAAAATATCACCGCAGAGGGCGGCACTTGCACTTGAGGCTCGAAAATGTCATCCTGATGAAAGGTGTAGTTTTCGGGACTGCGCCTTAATATGGCGCGCTCATAAAGCCGGTTCGACCACGGAAAGATATCCGTTGCGATCACCCTGAAGTCTCTCAGACGGCGGGCCACGTCTCTTGCGTGTCTGCCAATGACGCAGGCGGGATTGACGACTGTTCGACTTGGCAGATTGTGCTGCTCCGCTTCGAGCAACTCGACGATGATTGTCTTGAGATATGCATCCCTTACACCCCTGCGACGCACGCCGCCGGCGGAGGCGTAGGCAAACCGCTCCTGCGGAAAGCCGGGAAACCGCCGGTCCCACATCTGGCATAGTTCCGCCGTATGCCGGTCCATGGTCGCCTTCTCCCTCCGCCGGTGGGCGATGTTGCCTCGGCGGAATTCATCGAGCAGTCCTGCAAAGGCCGCTAATCCCACCTGTAATCGGCTGTGCTCGTTTTCCATTTGTGAAGTGCTTCCGGAATCTTTTCTGCCCCCATCGTATCAGAATCGTCGTCGAATTTCGAGAATCTCGATCCCCGATTCCCGATTCTCCGCCATAGACCGAGTATTCGTAGGTCTGGACGGTATCACCTGCCGCATCGCTCAGCGCCACGACGCTGCCTAAAGCCTGCCCTGAACGGAGGAGTTGAAGGGACAAGTTTGCGATTGTCGATTTTAGCGAGGCCACCGCCACGCGAAATTGTCAATAACAAACAATCAATCGCTGGGATGGCGTCTTGGAAATAGGTATGGTGTCCCCAGATATCAGCAGTGATAGTACAGCACCGAAGTCGGGCAATACAATACTTCTTGCTTGGTGATCGGCAATTCTACGGCCTCTGAGGTGCCTTGTCGGCATATTCGTCCTTACCGAACGTCATCTAACCGCACCGCTTCTATCGTAACCTTTATCACGTCCGGCTCGCCAAGCTTTTTATATGCCTCATTGCATACGTGTATCCAATAGCACACATTACCACCACCACTATACCGCATGGTGGCTTCTGCATTACAGTGCTCGTCCTTCCTCATCTGCGTTTCTAGCTTCTCTATCGCCATTGTCTTTTTCCTCAAAAAAGTAATTGTTTTTTCTCACCATCTTCGGAGCCAAGCTAAGCAGCGTAAGTGTGATGGATTCGTACTATTGCCACTCCGGGCTGGGCGGTTCGTTCAGCCTCTGCGTCCACCGCTTGCCGTCTTTTTCAAATTCCACTTTGTCCTTGTATATTTTGACGACCTTAACGCCGCCGATTGTATCTCCTTCGCTAACTACCGCAGTGCCGATCAAGGCACAGAACCTGTCTTCGCTTGAGACGATTCCGCTTATCACTCTGTTCATTGTGGAGCCTGTGGTGGAAGAAGCACCGCGAGAACCTGCCGTTGGATTTGCCGCGAGGTAGGCGTTGATAAATTCGTCAACTTTGTCTCTGACATGTTCTCTCACGTTTTCGACATTAGTCAATGGCATAGTACCTAATAGACTACCGCTTTCCCAAACAATACCGTCCGCAAAAGATTTTTGTGTTCTTCTCAACTCAGCCCCTTCCATGAGTCGGATCTCAATGTTAAATGCAAGACCCCTTTGTTCGCTATCTACAAGTACGCTAACACTTACGTGGAGCGCTGCTATTGCTGGGTCTTCGCTACGCGGCAAGTATTCCCTTAAGGACTGCAAGAAATCCTCGTCTGACTTTTCTTGAATCTCATCCAGCAAGAATCGCTTAAACGTCTCATTCTGTTCAGCATACTTAGCGGTACTATCTGTGTGACTGCGTTCCCATTCCTGTTTTGTGAATACTCTGATCCCGTGCTGACGAAGTCGTAGCTCCGTGTCGGTTTGCAGTGCTTGCTTTGTCAATCCGTATTCTGCCGCCTGTGGGTTCACGCCATCCACTATAACAAGCACGCCTTGAAGGCCGGACAAAATATTCTCGGTTTCATAGCGAAGTTGAGCCTGTAGTTGACATTCCTGTGCAAAAAACACTCCCTCCAGAAAGGCAAAGCGGTCCGTTATTTTACGTGTCGGAAGTGTTCGCGTCTTCCCTGCCTGCACGACCACCCCCGCGATAAGGACACATAGGACTACGATGACCAGAATCCACTGCATTCTCGCTTTCATAATATCACACCTTTCTAAGTCCGCTTTTTGCAGCTCGTCCGCGACCTATGCTGAACGAAAAACGGCACGGCTACAATCGCGGCGTATCGAGGGTGCAAAATCCGGCTGTCTTTCTCTACTTCTATCCGGCTGTATCCGGTTCTCACTATGCCCAAATGTACTACTTCTGTGGCTGGAGATCAAGGAATAACGGGGCAGAAACAGAGCAGAGGGGCGGTGAAGTGCCCCAAACTGGCCGGATTCTGTCGGGATGCGGGCCGGTCCATTGGACGAAGTCCACTCAGCCGCAATCGTCGCCGTCCTCGCCGCTGGAGTTCTTGATCCCTCGAAAAACTCGGGACAGGCTCCGCGCCATTTGAGGATGTGCGTGCCTGAAGTAACGGTATGGGATTTCTGCTGCCAATCCACCTCGCCACTGATCTGGTCCTTGAGGGTGCTGTCGATGTAGAACTGCAGGTAATCGCCATTCTGCTCGGAAGAGACCTTCCAGTAGAACTTGATGCCTTGTTAACAGAATAGTCCCTAATTCGAGATACGACCCCCTATAATTGCGCGCTACTTGCACGGCTAACAGCACTGTTCGCTGTCTTGCGTTTTCTGTGTCCTGTGTTCCTGATTTTTTGTTCCGATAAGAAGGCTCTTTAGCTTCCATCAGGAAGATGCTCAAAAAAACGCCTAAAACGGAACAGATTTCTGTCCGACATACGTATTATGATACAGCCTCGAAACAGAATCCTGGCCGTTGATGACGATCCTATTGATATTGCAAACCTGCGGAAGCTTTTGGGCAGAGACTATGACCTCAAGACGGCCGCAACGGGTGAGCAGGCCCTTGAGATCGCCGCCGAGTTTCGCCCCGATATCATCCTTCTCGATAACATGATGCCGGGCCTCGACGGCGGACAAGTGTGCCGGCAGATACGCGCGGATGCGGGGCTTCGCCATACGAAGATTATCATGGTGTCCGGCAAGTCGCTCGTCTGCGAACGCGTCCAAGCCTATCAGGCGGGCGCGGACGACTACATCACCAAGCCCTTCGACAAAGATGAGCTGCTGGCAAAAATCCGGGTCTATCTGCGTCTAAAATCGGTCGAAGAGCTGGACCAGTTCAAGAGCAACGTCTTGATGCTGCTCAGCCACGAGGCGCGTACGCCGCTCAACAGCCTGCTCGGGCCGGCGGAGATGCTGGTGTCCGATGAACAGATGGACGCCGAAGAACGAAAGTTGCTTATCGAGATGGTCCATTCCGCAGCCAAACGCCTGCACCGCTTCTTCGAGAACGTCCTGCTGCTTAGCTGCCTCAAATCAGGCAAATGTCAGCTTAAGTCTGCGCCGACCAACCTGTGCGACCTCGTGCGGGAGGCGATTGCCGAAACGGCGACGCAAGCCGCAGAGCGCAACGTAGAAATCGAGGAGATTCTTGCAGGCGACCCATCGGCCTGCCTCGACCGCGAGCAGATCAAAAGGACTCTCAAGGCCATACTGGAGAACGCGATTCGCTTCAGCCCGCCGGGTGCAAGCGTTCGCATCGGTGTATCCGGGGACGACGCCGAGGCATGCGTCAGCATAGCCGACCAGGGACAAGGAATTGATGCCGATTACCTGCCCCACGTATTTGAGGAACTCTCCGATCCCGATATCGACCACCACTCCCAAGGCCAGGGGCTGAGTTTGGCCATAGCCCGCCAGGTCGTTCAACAGCACAACGGAACCATCAGCGTCGAAAGCACCAAAGGCGCCGGCGCAACGTTCACAGTACGACTGCCCCTAATGGTACCCTCTGAAGCCGCTGTTTGTGAAAGATGACCAATCTGCGGCCCGGCTAACGACTAAGGATCTGACGTACTGTTCAGACGACATCTTACCCTTGGGCGTTCCAGCCGTAGAATACTTCAACGACTGTCACGCAAATTGTCGATAATCAATGTATAATGGGTTCCTGCCAACAACTTCTTTGGAAAGGATTTTCAGATATGTCATTTGCAGAGCAAGTGCTCACCCGGACCCGGCCCGAGAGCGTCCATGATATTATCTGCCGGCCCGAACGCCAGTCCTGCTGTCCTTCCCCGGCGGACTGGAGAGACCAGGTACTTTATTTTCTGCTGGTCGATCGCTTCAGCGACGCCCACGAGGACACGCGTCCCATGCTGGAGAAGGGGAACCTTGAAGCCGCCCGGCGACGGTCGCCACAGGGCCGGCCCTGGCGATGGGATGAGTGGGCGCACTCCGGAGCCCACCGGTGGCAAGGCGGCACGCTCAAAGGCGTGCAATCGAAGCTCGGTTACCTCAAACACCTCGGTGTGACGACGATATGGCTCAGCCCCGTGTTCAAACAGCGAGGGCATTTGAACACCTATCACGGGTATGGCATTCAGGATTTTCTCGACGTGGATCCGCGATTCGGGAGCCGCCGGGACCTCGTCGATCTGATCGCCGCCGCTCACGAAGAAGGTTTGTACGTCATTCTCGATATCGTTTTCAATCACTCAGGCTCCAATTGGCTCTATCAGCCCGATACCCCGGGTGGAATGTATGAAGCCGTCTATAATCCAACGGGGCGGTATCCCTTCGGGTCGTGGCGTGACAGCCGGGGTGAGCCAGCCGGTGATATCGCATCGCCTGACGACGGGGTCTGGCCCACCGAATTGCAGCACGCAGATTGCTACACACGGGCCGGAACGGGCGATATGGGCAAAGGCCGCATCGACGATCCGAACGCCGAGCATAAGCGCTCCGATTTTTGCGACCTGCGGGATTTCGACCTCGACCAGCCTTATGTACTGAGCGACATTTCGCGCTGCTTCAAGTATTGGATCGCTCTAACGGACTGCGACGGGTTCCGCATCGACACGCTCAAACACGTCACGGATGAACAGGCTCGCAATTTCTGCGGCGCCATCCAGGAATTCGCCGCCAATCTCGGAAAGCAGAATTTCTTTCTGGTCGGCGAAATCGCGGGCGGAGACTATGCCCAGGATTACTACCTGCACTCACTGAACCGGAACCTTGCCGCCGTGCTGGACATTGGAGAAATGTGCCCGATCCTGAGCGGGGTGGCCAAGGGCCTCAGATCGCCGAAGGATTATTTCAGCGGTTTCAATCCGAAGGCCAAGGGCATGGGGTCGCACCGAAATCTGGGCCAGCGGCACGTCTCTATCCTCGATGACCACGATCACGTCTATGGCGATAAGATTCGATTTTCAAGCGAAGCCTCGTGCGAGCACCAGGTCGCAGCGGGTGTGGCCCTTCAGCTTTTCACTCTGGGGATTCCATGTATCTATTACGGAACGGAGCAGGCGCTGGCCGGCCCGGAGCCTTCGGAACAAAAGTGGCTGCCATCCTGGAAACAATCGGATTGCTATCTTCGTGAGGCCATGTTCGGCCCGGAGCATCCCCGGGCGTCGGGAACGCAGGGTCTTCACGAGCCGGATGTGAACCTGCCGGGGTTCGGGCCTTTCGGGACGGCGGGCCGGCATTGCTTCAATGAAGACCATCCGGCCTACCGGCGCATTGCAGCGGCTGCCGCCGTCCGGAAGAAATATCCCGCCCTGCGCAGCGGCCGGCAGTATCTTCGCAGCATATCTTTCCTGAACAAACCGTTTGACGTTTATGGGCCGGGCGAGATCGTCGCCTGGTCGCGTATCCTGGACGATGAGGAATTGCTCTGCGTGCTCAACGCCCACGGGACCGAGCGACGAGGCGCCGACGTGGTCGTTGATACCAGTCTGAATCCGGTCGGGACCGGCACGATGACGGTCGTTCTCAATACCGCTCAGGCAGCCGAGACGGCGAGATTCTCAGGCCTGCACCCCGTAGGCTCGACGGTCCCGGTGAACCGGACGGCCGACGGACGAGCCTTTGTCAGGATCCAAAACCTCCCCCCGGCAGAGATTCTCGTGCTTGCAAACCATCTTTAGCCGATTCACCGCAATACAGCGCTTTACAAGAGCGCGGCGAACAGGTAATATACCCTCTTTCTCGGATCGGCAAGAGTTGTAAAGGCCGCTAATCATTATGAATTTTGATGGTTTTTTCAATCCCAAGTCCGTCGCGATTGTCGGGGCCTCCCGACAGAAGGGCAAGGTCGGCCATGAAATCCTGGCCAACATGGTTACGGCCGGCTACCAGGGCCGGATCTTCCCGGTCAACCCGCAGGCGGACATGATTGAGGGAATCAGGAGCTATCCCGACCTCCAGTCCATCGGCCAGGTTCCCGATCTGGTGGTCATCATCGTGCCGGCCAAGATCGTCCCGGCGGTGATGCGCCAGTGTGCAAAGGTCAGGGTCAAATCCGTCATCATCATCACCGCCGGCTTCAAGGAAGTCGGCAGAGAAGGGCAAGAGATCGAGAAGCAGGTGGTTCAGATTGCTAAACAGGGCGGCATCAGAGTCATCGGCCCCAACTGCCTCGGCGTCATTGTCCCGGCGAACAAGCTCAACGCCAGCTTCGCCGGAGATATGCCCGCCGAGGGCATAACCGGATATGTTTCGCAGTCCGGGGCGCTGCTGGCCGCCGTCCTCGATATGGCCAACGCAAAGGGCATTGGCTTCAGCAAGCTTATCAGTGTGGGCAACAAGGCGGATGTTGATGAGCTTGACGTCATACGAGCCCTGGCCGAGGACCCGGACACCAAGGTCATCGCCGGATATCTCGAAAGTATCACAAACGGCAATGTCTTCGTGACACAGGCGGAGGCTATTTCCGCCCAAAAACCGATATTATTGATGAAACCAGGGGGCACGCAAGCCGGTGCAAAAGCGGCGGCCTCGCACACCGGCAGCCTGGCGGGAGACGACACGGCATACGAATGTGTCTTTGAACGCGCCGGAATCATCCGCTGCGATTCTCTCAAAGCACAGGTGGACTATCTCCAGGCCTTCGCCAACCAGCCGCTGCCCGTCGGCAACAAGATCGCCGTCATTAGTAACGCCGGCGGGGCGGGAATTATGGCGGCCGACGCCATCGAGCGACGAGGTCTTACATTTGCCAACCTCTCGCCTGACACCGTCGCACGGCTGGCCAGTGATTTGCCGCCCGCCGCGAGTCTGCATAACCCGGTCGATGTCTTGTGCGACGCGGTCGCGGAACGGTACGAATTTGCACTCAGCACCATCCTGGATGATCCGAACGTTGACATCGCGTTAGTGCTTCTGACCCCCCAGGCCATGACGGAGCCCGCCGCCACGGCCAGAGCCGTGGTTAAAATCGCGAGCCAGAAAAAAGGCAAGCTCATCCTCGCCTGCTTCCTCGGAGCCCGCAAAATGGAAGAGGCGACGAACATTCTGCGAGAGGGGAAAATCCCCTGCTACGACTCCCCGGAAACAGCGGTCAGAACGGTTAAAGTGATGACCGACTACGTCCGATGGCGTGCCAGACCGAAACGCATTGTCGAGCTTTTCCGCGTGAACCGTCGAAAGGCCGAAACCACTATTGAAAAACACCTGCGGCAGGGAGATTATCAGATAGGCGAAGTGGGATCGAAGGAGGTTCTTGAGGCCTATGGCTTTACGATACCGAGGGCCTCAGCGGCAACCACACCTGAGCAGGCCGCCAACATCGCCCAACAGTTGGGCTTCCCCGTCGTGCTGAAGATCTGGTCCACGCAGATCGTGCACAAGACCGACGTCGGCGGAGTCAAGCTGGGCTTGCAGACCCCGGAGGAAGTCATGGACGCCTTCGATCTGGTCATGTATCGCGTCTCCAAGAGATTGCCCGATGCGACGATCCTCGGCGTCCTCGTCCAGGAGATGGTCAAGAAAGGGGTCGAAGTGATCCTCGGCATGAAGCGCGATCCGCATTTCGGCCCTCTAATGATGTTCGGGATGGGCGGCGTGATGGTCGAGGTGCTCAAGGACGTATCTTTTTACCTGGCGCCGCTGACGGCTGAAGAGGCCAAGCAAATGCTCGTGAACACCAAGACCTATCAGATGCTCAAGGGCGTGCGCGGACAGCAGGGTGTGGATATCGAGACCATCGCCCAGGCGCTGCAACGGCTCTCACAGTTAGCTACAGAATTTCCCCAGATTCAGGAGGTGGACATCAACCCCTTTGTGGTAGGTCCTAAAGGCACAACGCCTATCGCCGTTGACGCCAGAATGACCCTGCGAACCCCATCAGCTTAGGAAGGACCGTTTTATACGATGAGTCTTGAGAGTTTCTTCAATCCGAAATCCGTCGCCATTGTAGGCGCCTCCGCCCAGAAGGGCAAGGTCGGCTATGAGATCCTGAAGAACATGATCGACGCCGGCTACAAGGGCAAGATATTCCCCGTCAATCCCAAGAGTGAAACGATAGAGGGGTTGCCATGCTATGCGGACCTTGCGGCGGTTGGGCAGACCCCCGAGCTTGTGATCGTCATCGTCCCGGCGAAGATCGTACCGGGGATCATGCAGCAGTGCGCGCGAGTCGGCGTCAAATCGGTCATCATCATCACCGCGGGTTTCAAGGAGGTCGGCAAAGAGGGCAGAGAGCTGGAAAACCAGATTGTCCAAATCGCCCGGCAGGCCGGCATCCGGATCATCGGCCCCAACTGTCTGGGCGTGATCGTCCCGGCGAACAAGCTGAACGCCAGCTTCGGAGGGACCCTCCCGGCCGCCGGGGCCATAGGGTACCTCTCGCAATCGGGGGCGCTGCTGACCGCCATTCTTGATATGGCCAACGCGAACGATATTGGCTTCAGCAAGCTCGTGAGCATCGGCAATAAGGCGGATGTGGACGAGCTGGACGTCATAGAAGCTCTGGCTTCGGACGAGGATACCAAGGTCATCGCCGGCTATCTCGAGAGCATCGGCAATGGAAATCAGTTTGTCAGAGAAGCAGAGCAAATCTCCCACGACAAGCCGATCCTGCTGATCAAGGCCGGCGCGACAGAAGCCGGCGCCAAGGCCGCGTCCTCGCATACGGGCAGCCTGGCCGGCGCTGAAGCCGCTTATGAATCCGCGTTTGAACGCGCCGGAATCATTCGCTGCAATTCGGTACGACAGCAGTTCGACTATGCCCAGGCGTTTGCCAACCAGCCGCTTCCTGCGGGGCCGAGAGTGGCCGTAATCACAAACGCGGGCGGGCCGGGGATTATGGCGGCCGACGCCATCGAACAACAGGGGCTGACTTTTGCCAGGCTGACCGAAAAGACCACTAAGAAACTGTCCTCCAGGCTGCCGGCGGCGGCGAATCTGTACAACCCAATCGACGTTCTGGGAGATGCCCTCGCCGACCGGTACGAATTCGCCCTCGACGCTGTGCTCGACGATCCCAACGTGGATACCGTGTTGGTCCTGCTGACGCCCCAGACCATGACCGAGCCGGTGGCTACCGCTGAGGCGATCATCAGAATTACCCGGCAGAAACCGAAAAAGCCGGTTCTCGCTTGTTTCCTCGGGGCCGACAAGATCGAAGAAGGGGTGAGAATCCTTCGCCAGGGCGGAATCCCCCAGATTGATGCCTCAGAACGTGCGGTCGCAACCGTCAGGGTCATGGCCGATTACGTCCGATGGCGCTCCAGGCCCAAACGGGTCGTGAGACTTTTCCCGGTCAACCGCCGGAAGGTGGAAAACATCGTCGAAAGACATCTGCGGCAGGACCTTCGAGAAATCGGCGAGACCGAATCGAAGGAGATTCTCGAAGCGTACGGCTTTGCCACACCGAAGGGCTCCATCGCAACCACCGCCGAGCAGGCGGCCGGCATTGCCGAGCAGCTCGGATTCCCCGTCGTGCTGAAAATCTGGTCCCCGGACATTCTGCATAAGTCGGACGTGGGCGGAGTTCAAATCGGCCTCAAGAGCATCAAGGAGGTCAAAGACGCTTTCGACCTGATGATGTACCGGATACCCAAGAAGCTGCCCGACGCCGATATTCTCGGCGTGCTGGTGCAGGAAATGTGCAGCGGCGGCCAAGAAGTTATCCTTGGCATGAAGCGGGACCCTCACTTCGGGCCATTGATGATGTTCGGTATGGGTGGAACGATGGTCGAAGTGCTCAAAGACGTATCCTTCTACCTGGCCCCGCTGACGGCCGACGAAGCCAAGCAGATGCTCAAGAGCACCAAGACCTATCAGATGCTCAAGGGCGTGCGAGGCCAGGAGGGCGTGGACATTGACGCGATCGCAGAAGGGTTGCAACGGCTTTCGCAATTGGGGACGGAATTTGCGCAGATTCAGGAGCTGGACATCAACCCGTACGTGGTCGGCCCTGAAGGCACGATACCCATTGCGGTCGATGCCAGAATCAGTGTAGAGCAGGTTTAGAGAGAAACGTCACTATGCAGGAATTTGATTGGAAAGAAAAGTATCAAGACAAGGTCGGCACTGCGCCGGCGGCCATGAAGCTGGTCAAATCAGGCAATAGTATATTCATCGGAACCGGCTGCGCTCAGCCGCAGCATCTGGTGAACGCCCTGGTCGAGTATTCCAGCAAGATATACGACGCCCATATCATTCACCTGTTGACGATGGGGACGGCCCCCTACGCGAACGAGAAGTTCCGCGAGAAGTTCAAGATGAACAGCTTCTTCATCGCCGACAACGTGCGGGACGCCTTTGCCAGGGGAATCGGAGACTATACGCCTATCTTCTTGTCGGAGATACCGCTCGAATTCGAGACCGGGCGAATCCCCGTCGATGTCGCACTGATCAGCGTGGCTCCTCCCGACGTCAACGGCCTGTGCAGCCTGGGCGTTTCCGTCGATATCGTCAAGTCCGCCGCCGCCAACGCCAAGTACGTCATCGCCCAGGTCAACAGCCACATGCCGCGAACGTTCGGCGACTGCTTCGTCCACGTCAATACCATCGACGTGCTGGTTCCCCACGACGAAGAAATCATCGAGATTCCGATACCGGAACCGAATGAGACGCTGCGCCGCATCGGCCAGAACATCGCCAGGCTGGTGGACGACGGCAGCACCATCGAGTGCGGTATCGGGCGCATCCCGCAGGCCCTGGCCGAGTTCCTCAAGGACAAGAAGGACCTCGGCATTCATACGGAGATGTTCAGCGATTGGATTATCGACCTGATCGAGTGCGGTGCAATCACCTGTGCCAAGAAAACGCTCAACCGAGGCAAGATCATTGCCAGTTTCTGCATGGGCTCGAGGCGCCTGTATGATTACATTGACAACAATCCCTTCTTCGAGTTTTATCCCACCGAATACGTCAACGATGTTCTTGTCATCGGTCAGCACGAGAAGATGGTGGGCATTAACGTCGGACTCGAAATCGATTTGACGGGCCAGGTTTGCTCGGATTCATTGGGTTATAAATTCTACAGCGGTATCGGCGGGCAGGTCGATTTTATCCGCGGTTGTGCGCGCAGCAGAGGAGGCAAAGCCATCATCGCGATGCCCTCCACGGCGAAAGACGGAAAGATTTCCAGGATTGTGCCGCGCCTGACCGAAGGCGCCGGCGTGGTCACCACGCGAGGAGACGTCCACTACGTCGTCACCGAATACGGGATCGCCTACCTGCATGGCAAGAGCATCAGACAACGAGTGCTGGACCTGATCCACATCGCCCACCCGAAGTTCAGAAAGGAGCTCATCCAGGCCGCAAAAACCCAGAACTACATCGACGAGGACCAGATCGAGCTGGCCTGGGACCAGGTCACCTATCCGGAAGAGCTGGAGCGATACGACACATTGCGAGACAGCACTGAAATATTCTTCAGACCGATCAAACCCACCGACGAGCCGGCGCTCTCGGAAATGCTGTACTCCCTGAGCGAGAAATCGGTCCGGACTCGCTACATGATCCATACCATGGCGTTTCCCCACAGGGACATCCAGCGCCTCACAAATATCGACTACAAGCAGGACATCGCCATCGTCGGCGTCGTTCCCCGCGTTTCGGGCGAGGAAATCGTGGCCATTGCCCAGTATTTTCTCGATCCGAAGACCCAATCCGCGGAAGTGGCCTTTCTCGTGCAGGACGAATGGCAGCGAAAGGGCATGGGGACGTTTCTGCTGGACTACGTCACGCAGATTGCCCGGCAGCGCGGCGTCAAGAAATTCTGGGCCAAGGTGCTGCCGAACAATGAACCCATGCTGACCATTTTTCACAACTCGGGCTACAAGATAAACACCGAATTCGACGGGGACGCCTACGGCATTTCTTACGATTTGACTAAACCCGAATGATCAGGAGTCGCTTTGGCCGCCAGGAACGCCATCTTCCTCTATTCACCGGAGCTGGAGAAATACCATTATCCGTCGGAGCATCCATTCAATACGGTCCGGGCCAAAAGAGCACGCGAGACGGTAAACTCCATGGGACTGCTTTCGAGAAGCAACGTGCGCGAGGTCCCGCCGGAGCCCGTCGAGAGAATCACACTCAAGAAGTTCCACTCGGCCCGGTATCTTCACGCCTTGAAGAATGCCTCGCAGGGACGTTGGGACGTCGAGGCCCTCGGGATGGGCATCGGCACATCGGATTGCCCGGTTTTCCCCGGGCTGTACGATTACACGGTCCTGGCCACCGGAGGCACGCTCGTCGCCTCGAAGCTGATTCTTGCCGGAGACGCCGAGATCGCGTTCAACCCGTCGGGCGGATTCCATCACGCAGGCCCCGAGCGCGCCGCCGGGTTTTGCTACATCAATGACGTGGCCCTTGCGTGCATGGTGCTGGCCGAGCAGGGAAAACGAGTCCTGTATCTCGACGTGGACGTTCATCACGGCGACGGCGTGGCCTACGCCTTCTACGAGCGCTCGGATGTGATGACCATTTCATTCCACCAGAACCCCAGGACACTGTTCCCGGGAACCGGGTTCGAGAATGAAATCGGAACGGGCGAGGGAAAAGGCTACTGCGTGAACGTTCCGCTTCCGGTCGGCACGTATGATCAGGTCTATCTCAAGGCGTTTGAGGCCATCGCCCTGCCGCTGATCAAGGCTTACAGTCCCGATGTGTTTGTCTTCGAGCTGGGCGCCGACGCCCTCGCGGGCGATCCCCTTGCTCATTTGCAGTTGACCAATAACGTCTATGCCGAGGTTATCCACCATCTGATGAGCTTCAATAAGCCCGTCGTCGCAACCGGCGGCGGCGGGTACAACGTCAATAACACCGTCAGGGCCTGGGCATTGGCCTGGAGCATCTTCTGCGGCGCCGACGCCGGCCAGCATTTGGACCATGCCATCGGAGGCGTTCTGCTCGAAAGCACCGAATGGCAGGGAGGCTTGCGGGACCGGGCCCTTGCCGTCAGCGAGTCACAGCGCCAGACCGTGGCCCCCGCGGTGGAAGCAACGATAGAGACAATCAAGTCAACCGTCTTCCCAATCCACGGCCTTTAACGCGGTAGGATGGGCAACTCGTTGCCCATGCTGTCGATTTCTTGCCGCTTTTTTCTTGCTTCGCCCGACCGATTCGCCTAAAATGATCCTCGGCGTTTGTTTGCGGAAAAAGACGTTGAGAAGATGTTGGCGGGTTTTGCTGTTAATATCAACTTTGGAGCGTTATCGACAGACCCATCTAATATTGTGTTAGCTCTCCCCGTCAAATTACCCGGGATAATATGACAACGCAGCAGGAAGTCAATCGATTTGGCTATCGTTTGTTGTATGATGCCAAGGGGTGTTCTATTTCAGGTCACAGTGAGTTCTCGACCGATCTTGTCGTTGCTGGTGAATACGATGTCCAAGTTTACTTCGGCCAAAGACCGCAACATGGTATTCATATAGTCTCCGACTATTCAAAGTATTACATTCCCGGAACCAACGCTTCCTTCGGAAGATCAGAATTCAAGACTGAAACAGATGGGTCGTGCGGATGTGGTCCGTTCTTCCTCGAAATCGCAGTTAGCGTTGCCGTCGAAACATCTGCTTCTCCTGTGAACAATGCACACGATGTTTTGCTAAAGCAGGCAGAATCTCGAAGAGATGAGCTTAAAGGTGTCATTTATCTCGTTGCTGGCATTATTGGATTGCGATTTCACCGTCAATTTGTACTTGAACCCTTCAATGAAAATGCTTTGGCCTGGAGTAACAATATCCCCGCCCGAAGGTACGCTAGCCCTGTTTTGGAAAACTTAGAGCTAATCCGCCTCAACGATAACGGCATTAGTTGCCTTGAAGCATTGAAAAAGCCATTGGGATCTCTTTCTTTGGATACACTAAGGAAGCACAGCCTCGTCTTCCATTGGCTCTTGCGGGCCTGGCATGAAAGGGACAATCTGCATACGTTCATTGCTCTTTTTATTCCGCTTGAGACTCTTCTCACGACAGTTACTGAGTCAAAGATGAGCACCGAAGACAAGCACCGGGCCAAGTCTATCCGGATGTTATTAAGGAAACACGCAGGCAACCGGTCCGGTGACCTTCTATCGTTTTTCGATACGATAGTCGGGCGAATAGGTCCAACATTGGACGAACGTTTTGAGGACTTGGCAAGGACAGCGAAGCTGCCGGGATGGGAAGCAGATATAGAGGCTTTCAAAAGGTTTAAGCGTATGAGAAATACGCTCTTACATGGAAGCGATAAGGATGTTCAACAAAGGCTGTCTGTGGGCCAGGAAGAAGTCAGAACGCTTGAAGACCTTGTAGAACGCTACGTGAATTATGCTCTTTTTCGAGATAACAACGTCTATCGTAGTCGTTGGCGCCCGGGAGTGCGTTAATCTGAGGTGTAACAGAAAAGGGATTAAACAACAAATTGACGAGGTTGCGTGCCCCCGTAGAAACCAGGAGGACATTACTTATGCAAGACGAAGGGAACCCACAGAGTTCAGGTCTGTGCATGGTGTTTCATCATTTGGCCAGCCGCACTTGGGATCGCATGCGTAACAACCTAAACACGCCTATTCTAATGCGCGAGGACGGAATCACTGCCGCGAATCTGCAAGACCTCCATTACTATCAATCTCACGCTTTCACATTTGTTGACTTCACTCCCCGGAAGGCAAAGGGGTCGCAAAGGGGTCATCACGCAAAGGGGTCAGGCTTATCTTTTTGCGTTTAAGAGTTTACGCCACGACGTCCTGCGCCCTTTAGGCCGCCTATTCTCCTGGGCCACCAGGCGGCTTACGGCATATATGCTACCCATGTGCAAATGGTCACTCAACCACTGATTGCTAACGCCGCACTGAGACTTTATCCAACTCGCCAGAACAACCTTCCATTCACAGCATTTGCCATCTGTGATAAGATCCTCATTGGTCTTGCCTAAACTCAATAATCCTTGAGCCAACAGAACCTCACCACCGGCATCTCCAAAACGACCGATACAGCCACCCGGACCAACGGAGCCTTCTGCGACTTCTTTGAGAAGAGCCTTCCTGCCTTCTCTTGTCCCAATATACCAACCACGACAAAGCTGGTCATCCATCGCGTTTTGCTTCTGAGGATTCGATTCATGGCAAAGCCTCAAATACTGATGATAGCGCCGCATACCTGCGGCCGTAGGCTTAAGGTCTCCAGCGAAAGCCAGCCAATCCTCACTCTGCAAACACGCCGGATGATTCTTCTGAAAAAACTTGGGATAACTACTCAACGGATAGGTCCGCAACCGATCGATCTCTACAATATTGGCCCGTACAGGATTCAAATGGATATAATTCACAACCTGAAAGAGATAGTCGTTACTCTCGATCAGCAGAGCCTTATACCGCCCCTGAAAAATGTGTCCCCGCTGCCTAACCAGGCGATTGAAACGGTTCCCAAAAGTACTCTGAAACCATTGCATTCCCTTCACTAAATTGGCAGCAGGAGTTTGCAAAGCCATGTGATAATGGTTGGACATGGCAACGTAAGCGTGCAACACCCAGCCAAAACGGCCACACGCCTCGAACAAGGTCCTTTCAAAGACTTCGCCAGAACCTTCTACCAGGAAAATGTCATCTCGGTAATTACCACGATTCATAACGTGGTAAATGGCATCGTCATACTCTATCCGTGGCTGCCTCGGCATACAAGGATACTACAACACAAGAAACTTCTCGTCAACAGCAAAAAGATAGACCTGACCCCTTTTTTTTGACCCCTTTTTTTGCTTTTGAACCTAAGGCTGAACCCGGCTGGAAGGAGTATATAGTATGTGCTCGGTGTGGTTTCGTGATGGGAGGCCCCCCTGGCTCCGACCGATCATCTGGATGGAGAGATTGGGCTGGCACTGACACAGATGCTATGTGCAGTAGATGTGGAACGGGTGGAACGGATAGTCTGTTCCACTGTTCCGACCTAATGAAAGCTATAGCTAGGGCCGGATGGCTCGACCCCTACAAAGACCCTGGGCCCCCTCCGTGGATAGAGGGCGGCGCATTCGACAAGTGGACGATTCCCCAGATAGTCCGCGACATCCTCCTGAATAGGTGATCACCAACAATGAGGTAACAGTCTTGCAGAATAAAATAGGGAGCTTGGTAGGACAGACTCTATTTTAGGGAACATTCGGGCGAAGCTGTCATTCCTTCGGCAAGCTCAGGACGGCACATGAGGCGCAGCCAAAGGATCTGGCCAGCGAAAGAGAGATTCTTCGCTTCGCTCAGAATGACAGCCTTGCTGTCACTTTAGCTCA
>DATKWR010000140.1:0-5792 GCA_035529475.1 Sedimentisphaerales bacterium
TTCAAGCCCTGGCGCCCTAAGACGCCGGGCTTTCGTCAGCCTCATGGTTTAGGCTTCGGTTATTGAAGAGGAAGTTGTTATTCTTGGGGTGGTGTTCTGCCCCCAATTGATCGACGGCGACAACGCTCCGGTGTAGTACGCCTGCGTGCTGGTCGCACCACTCGAAGGCCAGATCGACCCGTACGTGAACGTCCCCGTCGTTGTGGTCGCCACTTGAGGGAAGTCAATATTTCCGACTGGGGCTACGGTAGCGATCGTCCCTGAAGTAACGGCCCAGCCGTACGGGGTTGTGCCAACCGTAGAACGATCAGTTTGCGCCCGGGTGTAGGCCGCGTATCCACCCTCTGCCGCAGTGGACGCCGCTTCCCCTGGATCAGCGGTATGCAGGCCCACCCAAAGCGCGGTAGAGCCAGCGGTGCTGAATGCCGAGGTGTGCGTGGACAAACCCGAGAACAGGTTGCGAAGGATGCCGTATTGAAAAACTGCAGTCTTACTCATGGTATTTCTCCTTTAGGACTTGGTATAACGAACAACAAGGGAACGCATCCGATCATCGCCGCCTCGGATTACGTCGATTTGGCAACCGGTGGGCTCTTCGTACTCAACATTGACTGGCGATTTGGCCGCTGCGGATATCTGGGCATCGAGCTTGGAGATTTGCTCGCGCAAATTCGTTTCCATTCTGACATGCTCCCGAACAGTAACCTCAAGGCTGGCGTTACGCGCCTCCAGCCCAGCAGCCTTGGTGACGACGGCTTCATCCCGCGTATAGTTCGCCGTCCTTTCTCGAAGTGTTGCATTATCAACTTCAAGCTCTATGACGCGCTTCTCGAGCACCTCGATCTTTTCCTTCTTAGCAAGAAGCGCATTCAACTCATCTATAGAATCTTTCGTATACCCGTCGGTCACTTCACTACCGATCTTGGCAAGCATCAGATTCATAAAATTGTCATCTAAGGCTTTCATGGCTTTCATTGGCTTAATTCCTCTTGTAACTGCTTTGCGGCCTCATAGAGAACCCCCTGCCTTTGCTCTGGTGGTAACGAAGCCATCGCGCCAAACCGATGTGCTCCAGCAAAAACACGCTGGAAAAGTTCACGTTTGTGAATGTCATGCATCCGTTGCCAATTGGGGGATTCAACTACCTCGCTCAAAATGCCATAAGCGAATTTACCAGATGCTCTTGCGTATACAGTGCGCTGCTCCGGCGACAACTCCACTTCACCGTACTTACCAGTGCCCCTGCCAACATGAATTTTCTTTGGCGTTTTTGGAACGCTTATAGCGAGGCGGTCTATTTCCAGGCGCACTTGATCCGTTGATTCTTGCTGCACACTGATAGGCGTTATCCCGAGCACGCGCCCCCTTGCTTCCACGTCCTGTCCAAACACGTCGATCTTTGGTTCCAACGTCTGACGCAACCCAGGGATACGACGCTTCACGGCATCGATAATGGACGTTGTTTCCCTGGCTAACGGGTCCATCATTGCCGTAGGTTGAGCAATGATATTTGGGATCAGCGATCCGGCGAGGTTCTTCGCCAATGCGTGTCCATACCTGTCCGGGTCAGAGAGTGCGTTAGTAAATTGCGAAAGTCCCTGCAGGAACGTCTGATTGGTAATCGAGTTGGCGAACGCAATCATAAGCATCTTCGACGTTTGGTCACGCTCGTCGTCGCCCATTTGATCCCAGACTTCTGACAAGTCCGCGGCGATTCCAATGAGCGTTCCAACCGGCTGAAGCCTGTTGTACGAGTACCATTTATCTCCAATCTTTACCGAATACGCCTGCCACCCAGCCTCGTATTGCCCGCGCCTCCGGCCATAGTCCGGTGACCCTGCTCCAGATATATTCCCAGCAAACGCGAAGGACATGGTGACTGCCATGATGCCGCCACCTATAGCCAGCTCGGCTAATGCCCGGTCGCGGTCTACGCCACCCTTAAGTATTGCCTCGCGCCAGGATGTGATCAGCGGAGAAAACGGCGACATCCGCAGCATCTCCTCAGCAATGTTCATCGGCGTGCGTATGAACGGAACGACCCACTGCAGACCCCACTCGTTAACAAACCGCGAGACGGCTATTCCCTTTGGCCCATACGGTTTGTTGAATGTGAACCTGAAGCCTTCAGCAGTTACTTGGTCTTGAAAGGCCTGATCCGGGTTTGTCATAAGGTCGTTAAGGCGCTCAGTAAATTCCCGAGTGAACGGACTCAACCCCTCGCCGATAGCCTTGGTGGCCGCAAGCTCCATCTGCACGCCACGCTGAATCGTTGTCTTTACAAAAGCGTCTTCTGCAGACAGTGCTCTGAACGGCGTGCGAATAACCCTTCCGAGTTTGCCGGGGATGGCTTCGTGATAGTGTTCCGCTTTTTGGCTTATATCTCCAAGCTTGAATGTTTCCGCCGCCACCTTCGCCCCGTCAACATGTCCTTGCAGCATCCCTAAAATACGAAACACAGGGGACCACATAGACAAGCGCTGCCCTGGGTTGATCCCAACCTCTGCGCCGCGAGCCAAACCTGCAGCCGCCGCCATGGCATCCACGGGGGCGCGCATGAAAGCATAGAGTTCAGTCCCGAACAGATTTGTTACATGGGTGACTGGGCCGCTTATCAGAAAAGCTTTCCATGCCTCTACGATCATTTGCCAGGTTGTCGCCTTCTGGACTGCTTTGCTTAGTTTCGCCACTTTATTAGTGGTATCCATCCCCTCAAACATCTGCGCGAGCTTCAAAGGATCCCCGCCCGTGCGGAATCGCGCTTCTGATATCTGCACGGCCAATGCGTGAGATTCTTTAGAGGCTTTCCGTAAGTTAAGTGCCCTGGCAAGATCGGCCCCAAGCCCCTGGTCAAAAGCTTCCGCTGCGGCAAGCATCGCCATTGCCATCTCTTGGTGCCTGGTCACATCCGGAGACACCAGTCCGCTATTTCGCGCGGCATCTTCGATGACAGCCTTGTTCGCGGCCATAACGTCCATCGCGGCCGATCGCACAATAGCGCTCGAGGCGGCTTGGCGCACTGCTGCAGAATCCACGCTCCCGTCACCACGGATAAACCTCTCAGCTTTCTCAAACGTCTTACCCCAAGATTCCGGCGCCTGCCGGGCTCCTTGTATCTCGGCTTCAAACTTGTCGCTTACTGCGGCATGCAGGGCTTTTAACGCGTCTGGTCCTTCAACGTATTTGAAGTTGATGTAGTTCTCTTGCTTTGTGTCAGGGATTTCACCCTCGGGGTTGTCGATCAAATCCTTTAGCTTGACCGCATCAATACCCTTGGGAAACGCATCCTGCTCGATGGTTTGACGCACCGCGTTTTGATACGCTCGGGGTAGGCGCAACTCACCGTCCCTGGCCGACATGCGATCAGCGTCGGCACGCATGGAGTACCGAACGTCCGCATTCGCGGAGTCGAACGTGCCTTGATTGCCGACGGCGCTTTTGACGTGACCGGGGTCGAATACAGCTAGGTTTTTCTCGCCGGCTTCTTTGACGTAGGCACCATCGAAGTGCTCGAGGCGAAGGAAGGCACGCATGCGCGGGTCGCCTTCTATGCTTGACCAATCTCCGCTAGACGCATCCGTAACAAAGTTGTCCGCGTCCTGCTCCGGCTTCTCCGGGTACATCTTCCTGAACCAGGACCGGAGATGCTCAAGATGCTGGGGATTCTCCGCATCGAAGAAATTGCCGCGCTTGACCCATAGCGGCATGACGTTATCGCCGCCCTGGCGAACGTCCCTTGTCTCTAGGAATTGATTTGCGAAGTCCTGACTTTGGGTCAGGAAAACTGCTTTCAGGCGACCACGGGTCTTACCCGGATCGAAGGCAGTAATGTCTGCCTCGGTGGTGTGATACCACGTCGTCTTGGTATCGTAGCCTTGTTCTTCTGCTTTGGCCCGGAGGGAAAAACTTTCCCCGGGCGCGTCTACCGAGGCTTCTCGGGGTCCGACCTCATCCCGACCGAATACTGGGCGAGCCACTCCTTCACCGGACTGGGCCGGGTCAGCTCGGACAATTGCGCTTTCAATCCCTGAACGTATGGATTGTCCGCGCCATACTTCGCCTCCAACTCCGGTATTGTCTCGGCCAGGAAGTCTGCTTGAGATGGCATCGATCTTCTCCTGAAACTGATGCTTGAATGCTACCTCAGTTTCGTGCCAGAACATACCGGCAAAAGAAACTTCCGGTATTTCACTTGCAAGCCGTCCCGCCACTTCATGCATTTCTACCGCTTTTGTTGTAATCTTTGCAGCGATCTCAGGATCGGTTAGCCCCGTGAAGTCGTCTATCCCGAATCTCTGCATGAATTCAGGAACGTAATGAATGCGGACTCCTACACCCGGTCCCATGGCGCCTGACAAGGTGGTCGGGGTGCGCCGGCCGTCCACGATCACCGTATAACCGTGGGGCCAGACATCGTTGATCTTGGCGAGCACGTCTTCGAGTCTTGCCCCTTCGACAGAACGCTTAAAATATACCTCGACACCCGGACGATGTACCAACGGATCAAAGGGCTCGTCCCGGCGCAGCACCCGCGCCAGGTAGGCCGCGTCTTGCTGGGCTGCCTGGGCCTTGCGCAGGGCCGTTAACCACGCCTGATCCGGGCTGAAGCCTTCCTGAACCACCAGTTCCAAATCAATCGACCGTTCTGGTGCCCCGTACCGGCCCTCAGTGCCAAATACCTTAGATGCAATAACCCGCGCGCCAGGGCTGCCTTGGTAGATGGAGCTATGCAGATCGCTTTGCAGCAACTGCATGTCTGCGTCGACCGGGACATAGTCAATGCCGTTTGTGTCCTTGCTGGTTTGCTCGGACAACGACAGGTTGTAGCGGTCTACCGTGCGTTCCAGTTGCGCGAGTTCTGAACTAGCCTGGGTCTTTTGCTCGGGAGTGGACCGCTTTGCGTCCAGCACCTTTCGCAATTGAGAAATGCGTACTCCCTGAGTTGACCCCGTGAAGCTTGCCTCTACCTCGAAAGACCCACCCTCGCCGGCAACGCTAGTCCAGCCGTTCTCGGTCCATAGTTCTTTTTCGAGGAACCAGACTATGGCCTGCAGATCGTCCGCACCGAGATCGCTGAACACCTTGGCTAGTCTAGGGTCGTTACGAAGCCTATTGGTAGCCGCAGCGAAGACGTCCTGCCCGAAACCGAAAGCCCCGGTTGTCTCTCCGGAAGGCAGCATCGCGCCAGCTACCCCGCCTTCTGCAGGAGACGGCACACGTCGGGCACCGGCTAACCGCTGGAGCAGTCGCGCAGCCCATACGTCGATGGTCGCGCCACGCCGGAACCCGATAAGGTTGCCAGAAAAGTTTAGGGCCTTCGGCGCGTTCGCGCCGACCCCGATGTCCGGGTTTGCCGCTTTTACAGTCCTCCATAAATCAATCAAAGCGCGAACTACGTTGCGGCCGTTGGCGCCGTACTTCGCACCAGACGTTTTTCTTGGGTTAAGCTCGTCCGGCAACCGGCGAGCCTCGGCCAAAACCGAATATCGGCGCTTGAATTCAGCGCTTTGAGAGATGGCTTTTTTTGTTAGCCCATCAGCACGTTGCTCATTGAACCAACCGAGAAGATCAGCTTGTAGGCTGTCGACACGATCGGCCCACGTTTGCCACCGGGGCATCAGGGCATCGAAGTCGCCCTTAGTTGCACGTCGAAGTACATCTATGGAATTACGCCAGTTTTCCCTAACCGGTGTTTGAGGCGAAGTCGCGCCCAGCAGATCAGCGAACAAATCCCCCAATCCACCAAACTCACGCCGCAATTCTGAGCGCATTTCTCTATACCAACTGGCATG
>DATKWR010000141.1:0-8006 GCA_035529475.1 Sedimentisphaerales bacterium
TATTAAGTACACGATCATCGCCCAGGCCCTCAGACAGCTCAATTACGACGTAGCCAGCTTGAGCGAGAAAGATATCGAAATAGGCAGGAATCTCGGCGAGCTGGACGGCACTGACCTGGGCTTTAGTGTGATTGGACCTGATGCGGGAACCGATGCAGGCGTGCCGGCGAGATTCACGAAGAAGTTCTCGCTTGCGGGCAGGGCCGTGGCGGTGACGGTCGCCTCACTCGATGCAGAGTCCGGGTCCGTCGAGAGGATCCGAGAACTGTTCCCCCCGCAAGCAAACGCCATACCTCTTAACATCGTGATTGTGAACCGTTGCAACCCCGGCCTCGCCGAATCCATCGCAGCCCAGGCGCCGTTCGTCGATTGCGTTGTCTGTCCCTCCGAGTCGGACGAGCCGATAGTCGTGAGCGAGCGCGGCAAGAGGCCCGTGGTTTTCTCCCCCGGCCGATTTGGCAGATATGTGTGTAAGATTCAGGCAACGATCGGTGGAGACCGCAGGACTCTGAAACTGAGCCTCGATGTGATCCCAGTCTCCGAAGACCTCCCCAAAGACGCTGCGCTGGCAAGCCTGTATGAAGACTACCAGCAGTTTGTCAAAGAAAGCAATCTTCTTGAGAAACACCTGCGTGTGCCGCTGCCGAACGGCCTGGAGTATGTCGGGTCCGCCTCGTGCAAGCCCTGCCACGACTCCGAATACGAAAAGTGGAGCAGCAAGGCGCATGCACACGCCTACGCGACGCTCGAGCAAGCCGGCTCACAGTTTGACCCCGAGTGCGTTGTATGCCATTCGGTCGGCATGGATTACGAGAGCGGGTTCATTTCCCTGGAAAAGACCGGGGATTTAAAGGACGTCGGCTGCGAAAACTGTCACGGACCGGGCTCCGAGCACCTCAGAAGTGGGGGCAAAGTCAAGACCACGGAGCCAAAGTCAGCCTGTGTCCGTTGCCATACCCCCGAGCACAGCGGGGAATATGCCGGAAACGAAGACGCTTTTCTGCAAAAAATCGTTCACTGGAAGGAACCAAATGCCGGCGGTCCTGTCAAATAGGAAGAAACAGAAATGTATTCTAAGCAAGCGGTAAATGGCTTGCGCTTCCGAAACTGACATGATAAACACGTTACGAATAACAGGCGTCATAGCGGTGCTCCTCGCGGGCGTTCTCTTCGTTTTCCCGGTGGTCTTCGGCGTCCGCAACGACGAGGGCGTCAATGAATTCCTGCGCTCGCCCGGAGCCAGGGAGAAATTCGAGAAGGCTACCGACAGCAAGGCTCAGAATAGCGAAGATCGGGCCTCGCCACTTGTCCAGCAGGCCGAAGCATTTGCATTATATCTGAATCCACCGAGATCGAGCTTCGTAGCAGCCTCCAAAGAACAAAAGGCGAGCGGTCTGCAGCCAAAAATGCCGGATACTACCCCGAAATTCAAGGTCTTTGGCACAAGTTACTGCCAAGACAACCCGGAGCTGTCGCTGGCTCTGATCGACGAGCCGGGCCGAGGACGGCGATGGGTCCGTCAATCGAGCGCCGTGGGACATTTGGTCATCGAACAGGTAAAAGACGGCGTTGTAGTGGTCAAGAGCAACGAGGAGACCTACGAGGTTGCGGTCGAGCAGATTCCACAGGCCGCCGCGACAACACCCACATCCCCTGTTTCAACGGTTCCGGCACCGCGGGGTGTTCCAAGCTATTCCCGAACAGTTCCGTCCGCTTCTGCCAGGACGCCTTCCGGAACAATGCCGGCCGCCAGGGTCCTTCCGCAACAGCCTGGAAACACGGAAAAAGATGCAAAGCTCCAGGAGTTGGCACGGCAGCTCATAGATGTTCAGAAGAATGCCGCCTCTGGCAGCGGAGCTGAACTCACCAGTGAAGAGAAGACCGCACGCACACTCGAACTGATTACTCAGTACAGAGCGGCGCAAAGATCGGTCCGGGTCAGCCCCAAAGAAGCCAAAGAGCTGGGCGATTTGGGCAGGGAATTCGAGCCGGCACAGGGGGAACCAAACACGGCCCTGCCGGCCATAGACGAAGGCAAAATTGACGCGGGCCCGCCCGATCCCAACGGGTTGGCTGATAACGGCTCCGAGCCTTGATGAGCGAGTGCGGCCCAGCCCATGAGGATGCCGCTGTAGCAGGCTGATGCACAACGTTTTTCTCGCCCTCTCTGTTTGTCTCGCAAATCTGAGCATTCACCTGGCTGCGGCACGAACACACGAGCATTGACAGACAGGATTTCTCATTTCTGCTCGCCCTTAATCCAGTGATTTGGCTGAGAATTGACCGTCCAGATACCACCATTTGAGCAGGCAAAATCCGCTTTTTTTTACCTGAAAATGGGAACTTTTGGCCATTCTCTCTGTCTGATTAAATGTCAGGCGAATGCCGAATTTCAAGGGCCGAGAGAGTATGTGCATAAAGACTTGAATAGAAAAGAGTTATGACAATGGACCATAAGTTGATGGGATCCGTTGAGTTTTGAGCAGTGCTGGCACTGCACGGTTTATAGGACGAAGGGGTGATCTATGATGATAGACAGGCGCTTTTTTCGCAGGGGGTACCGCGGACTCTTTGCCTTGGTGGCAGCTTTTTCATTGGTCAGCAACTGTATCTTTGCTGCGGAGCAAGCGAGCGCCTCGGCGGGGGCAAGCTACAAGATATTTGATCCCTTGAAGCACATATCTGTAGAGCAGGGTGAGGCGTATCTCGCCGAGTTGGTGAAAGGCACGGTTACGCACTTCCCGGGTTCCTTTGCATTGCTGGTGACGGCTCAACCGTCCGAGCTGGCCAAAGCCAGGATCATTCTCGATCTTGTGGACAGCCCGGATCGGTTCGTCATAAAGAAGATTCTTCCGATCTCAGGGGCCAGGAAGATGCCGTCCAACGCACAGATCGCAGCCAAACTCAGTCCCAGTTTAACTAAGGGCCTGTCCATCGGTAACTTTTCCGATCCCCCATCGGCGAACGCGAGCGCCAAAGCCATCATCGACATTCATAATGATGCCGTGATCGCCATCGCCCCTGCCGCTCTTCTGGAGAGAATTGTCGCCGCCATAGGGCCCTTGCCGAGTTTACCATCGGTCGAGGAACCTGAGAGGCCGAGGACGCCGGACAAGGCACAGGAATCCTCCAGGCAGAAGGTCTCCGAGCTGAACGAGTCCGGTGAAGCGAAATTCCTCCTGGCTGCCAACAGTGCGGCCAAGCGCGAACCCAACGCCGCGACCGATGCTCCGCCGCAAGAGGCATCGGAGCCGCCCGCCACGCGGGCGTATGAGCTGCCCCCCATTTCTAATGGGCAGCAGGTAGTGAATCTGGCTCTGACTGACCGCCAGAAGCTCACCATCGCCGAGCTTCTCGGACTGGTCGGTCCTTATCTGCAACTGGACTTCATGTACGACGAGAAGGACGTCACCCAGGATGTGACACTCAATCCTCACGGAAAATTCCGCGGCCCCATCAAAGTAAATGATTTATACTCTTTGCTTGAAGAGGTGTTGAAGTTCAAAAACCTCGCGATGACCCGGAGCAAGGGTAATCTCGTGACCATCGTTCCCGTGGGAAACGTTCTCGACATTGACCCATTGTTCCTGGAGGCCGGCAAGGGCGGCATCGAACGCGGGGATGGCATCGTACAACAGATTTTCAATTTGAAATACATTGACCTGAACAGCGCGCAGAATCTCCTGACCGGCATGAAGCTTACCACGAGTATTACCCCGATTCCGGAAACCAAAACTCTCATCATCACCGGGTATGCGCACCGCATGCCGCGGATTCAGACGCTTCTGGACATCGTCGATAGGCCGGGCGAACCAAAGAAGTTCAGATTCAGGCCGTTGCGATATACAATGGCTCAAACCCTGGCGCCAAAGCTTCAGGCCCTCGCCGAGCAATTGGGTACGGTGTCCATTACCGTCGCCGAGACGGCCGAGACAGCCGCGCTAGCCACGGCAAGTGCCAGGAGGCCCGGTGAGACAGATGCTCAGTATCAGGCCCGGCAGCGCGCCGAAGCCGCGGCCAAGGCCCGGCAGCTTGCGAGCATGAGAGCTGCCACCACGCTGCAGCAGCCGGAATCGGGCCCGCCGCCGGTGTATCTCGATGCCGACGAAAGAACGAACCGTATCCTGATGATAGGACTCGCCAAGCAGTTGGATGACGTCGAGGAGCTCATCGATACGCTCGATGTCGCTCAGCAGGACTTGCGGACGCTGGCGCTGTACAAAATCGAGAATATTGACGCCGTGGAAGCCAGAAAGAAACTTGAGGAGCTTGGCGTAATCAGTCCCGGCACGATGATGGATTCATCGAGACTCACAGACGGCGCCAAGCCCGGAACTACCACGACACCCACGGCCCCAAGATCTCCAATTACGAGGACCTCCATGACCAGAAGCCTTCAAGGGGAAGAAACCGAATCTCTCCTGGAAGAGCCGCAAGTGGTCGTCATCGAGCCCACGAATTCGTTGCTGGCCAACGCAACCGCCGAGCAGCATGCGCGGATCAGCCAGATTCTGAGCTACGTCGATAAGGAGACGGACAAGGAAGAGATTCCCTACAAACTCTATCCGCTGGAGAATCAGTCTCCGGACCATTTGGCGGAAGTTCTGGGCAAGCTCATTGAGGAGACCATCCAGGACAAGGAGGGTAAGATCCAACAGGTGATTGCGAAACAGGACGAACAAATTACCATTGTTCCGGACCCGAATACTTTCTCATTGGTCGTCTATGCAAGCAAGAAGAACCAGGAATGGATTTCGAGCCTCGTCGAACAATTGGACCAGCGGCGACCCCAGGTCCTCATCGATGTGACACTCGTGCAGATTTCCAAGACGGATGCTTTCAACTATGACCTGAATCTGATTTCGAGCTTCCCGGACCTGACGAGTACTTCGGGTTTGACCAGTGCGATTATTCCGGGCGCCGAGGGGACCAATCTGGTTTCGGGGCTCGTCAACAGCGGCCGGGACCGTTTTGTCGATTTGCAGGCCAATAGCGGCAGCGGAACCGGATTCTATGGTGACAGGCACATTAACGCTCTGTTGACCATGATGCAGCAGAAAGACTACGGAAGGGTCCTGGCCAAGCCGAAAATCCTCGTCAATGACAATCAAAAAGGAACAATCAGCACGACAGACACGACGTATGTCACGAAAAAATCGTCGATTCCTCTGCAATCCGGGGCGGCAGGACAACCCGCCACCGTCGTAGAAACACAAATCGACTATCAGGGATACGATGCGGGCATCACACTGGAGATCACGCCTCACATCAGCCGGGGTGATTTCCTTCGACTCGATATCAGTCTGAACCGATCGGATTTTGGAACGATCACCGGAGAGAAGCCGCCGGACACGACAAGCAGCGACATCGCTACAACGGTCACGGTCCCCGACCAAAGCACGATTATCTTGGGAGGCTTGTTGAAGCTGAACCAGAGTAAGGGCGGGACAAAAGTCCCGTTGCTCGGCGACATTCCTCTCATAGGCGGCTTGTTCAGAACCGCCAGCAACAGCGACATTCAGCGGAATCTGTACGTGTTTGTCAAGGCCGAGATCATCAAGCCCGAAGATACAGATCTTGCCAAGAACGACCTGCAGAGAATCTCGCAGCGAAACAGAGACGCCTTTGAAGAATATGAAACGGAGTTCCAGGACTACCACGACTGGCCCGGCATAAAGCCCAAGACGATGACGCCGTCCAAAGTCCTCGAAGCCCAATAGGAATGAAGAATCTTCTGATACAAACTGCAAAGCGGACCGGCCTGCTCGATGCCGAACAATTGGCTACGTTCTTCGAGCAAAACACCGGTCAGGAGCGAGTCGATGAGGCTCTGCTCAATTGCCCGTACTTTACCGAAGAGGCGGTGTTGAAGCTGTTCGCCGAAGCGCTGGACTGGGAGTTCTTCGCTGAATTGCCCGTCAAGGCCGTGCCGGCGGAATTCATCGAAGCCGTCCCGGCGTTGTACGCCCAGCACCACTTTCTCATCGGGATACGGCGGGACGCCGACAACGGCGAGCTCACGGTCGTTCTTTCAAAGCCGCTCGATGCGAACGTCCTGGATAACGTCTCGAAGATGACGGGGCTGCCCGTCCGGGCCGCCGTCTCCACGCGCGCCGCGATCACCTCCGTCATTGACGTAGCCTACGAGCAACGCACAACCGTCATCGAGGAGGTGGCCGAAGAGCTCGATTCGCAGAACCTCGATCAGCTCGTGGACGAGGCCACCGGTTCGGACGACCTGCTTGACGTGGTGAACCGGCCGCCGGTGATCAGGCTGGTCAATGACATCCTCTTTCGCGCGTTGCAGTTGCGGGCCAGCGATATCCACGTCCATCCGTATGAATCAAAGATACAGATTCGCTACCGTATCGACGGCATTTTGTACGATACGCTGAGCCTGAACCGCAACGTCCTGCCGCTGATCGTCTCACGTATCAAGGTGATGGCGGGCATGGACATCGCGGAGCGCCGGCTTCCACAGGACGGCCGGTGCAGCGTTCGCCTGGGGCAGCGCGAGGTTGACTTGCGTATCAGCACCGTGCCGACCAGCTACGGCGAGCGCAGCGTGCTGCGGCTGCTGGACAAAAGTACGGCCCTCTACGGACTGGATGAGCTCGGACTCTGGAAGGACGACCTGCAGAAATTCGACTCTCTGCTCACCCGCTCTCACGGGGTCATTTTTGTCACGGGCCCGACCGGCAGCGGCAAGAGCACGACGCTTTACGCCTGTCTGAACAGAATCAACTCCGCCGAGAAAAACGTCATAACCATCGAGGACCCGATCGAATATCAGGTCGAGGGAATCAGCCAGATTCAGGTCGCCAGCAAGAAAGGCATGACGTTCGCCACGGCGCTTCGTCACGTGCTGCGCCAGGACCCCGACGTCATCATGGTCGGCGAGGTTCGAGATATCGAGACGGCCCGCATGGCGATACAGTCTTCGCTCACGGGCCACCTGGTCTTTAGCACGCTGCATACGAACGACTCGGCCGGGGCGGTCAGCCGGCTGCTCGACCTCGGCGTCGAACCGTATTTGGTCAGCTCGTCGCTGATCGCCATCATCGCCCAGCGTCTGGTGCGAAGAGTATGCCCCAATTGCAAGAAACCCGCGGAGCCGTCGCCGCACGAATTGAGAGAGCTTGGCCTGGGCGAGACCGCCGGCAACGAGGGGACGTTCTTCGTCGGCACCGGCTGCGAAAAATGTTTTCAAACCGGCTATCGCGGCCGAACGGGCATTTATGAAATAATGATGATCAACGAACACGTCCAGAACCTGATATACAAGAGGGAAACGGCCGGTACAATAAAGAGGGTGGCCCTTGACGCCGGATTGCAGACCCTGCGAATGGACGGCGCCAGGAAAGTGCTGGGCGGGGTAACGACCATCGCCGAAGTGCTCAGGGTCACCCAGGCGGACGTCATCTGAATCCAGGTGCGGGCCGTCCGTTGTCAACACCATTTGGTCTGTCGAAAATGCCGAGATACCACTACACAGCGATAGCCGCCGGCGGCAAGAAAGTCAAGGGGGCGATCACCGCAGAGAACCCCTATGCCGCGAGGAAACAGCTCAGGGTGCGGAGCATTCACCCGTCGTCCGTTACGGAAGTCGGCTCCAAAACCGAGGGCAAAATCGGATTGTTGTCGATTTTCTCCAAACGCAATAAAACCCAGTTGATCGACTTTACCAAGCAGATGGCCACGCTGCTCAGTTCGGGCATCAAGCTGACCGAGGCGCTGTCCGTTATGACGTTGCAGACTTCCGATGCGCGATTCCGGCACGCGCTCGTGGACATTCGGGACCGCGTCGTCACCGGCGAGTCGTTTACCGACGCCCTCAAGGATTACAGCGATTATTTTGACGTTATATTCGTGAGCATGGTCCGCGTCGGTGAAGTCACCGGCTCATTGGGAGACAGCCTCTCGACAATCGCCGGCTTCATGGAAAAACGCCGGCGCGTCGAATCGAAAGTCAAAACGGCGATGGTCTATCCGATTGTCCTGATCGC
>DATKWR010000142.1:0-5823 GCA_035529475.1 Sedimentisphaerales bacterium
AGGACGAGCCGATTACCGAACCGCCTATCAAGCTGCTCTCCGACGAGGAAATTCGCTGCGCTCCAGGCGGGCAGGTAATGACAATCGAGGGCGCCCGCTCAACTTACGACCTGAACCGGGATTTTGAAAAGAGCCTTGCCGAGCTCCGCACGCAACTCTGGGCGAGCAAGGACCGCGAAGAATTGCTCAGGCAAGTCCGCTCAATCGCCGGGGTCCGCAGACTTGCGGAAATTCCTCAGCCGCAAGTCGTCACGTCCGGCATCATTGAGCGGGACGGCTATTCGATTGGGAAAATAAATCTTGAGCTTCAAGACGGCATTCATCTGCCGGCGTTGATGTTCGTCCCGGCGAAACCGTCGCGCGGGCAGAGTCCCATCCTGTACGTGCACGAGCGGGGCAAGGCGGCCGACGCCGAACCGGGCGGGCCTATCGAGATGCTCGTAAAGGCGGGGCGGCGAGTGCTGGCCGTCGATGTGCGAAGCGCCGGAGAGACGTACCAGTCGGGGCAGAAAAGTCCCACACAGGCGGTCGGACCCGACGGCAAGGACGTTTTCACGGCGTACCTGCTCGGACGTTCATACGTGGGCATGCGCGCCGAAGACGTATTGCTTTGCGCTCGCTTCCTGAAGGCCGAGCAGGCGGGGCCTGTGGATCTGGTCGCCGTGGGCAACATTGGCGTCCCGGCGCTGCACGCCGCGACGCTGGAGCCGGAGCTATTCGGCTCGCTGAAGCTGGTGCGTTCGCTGGTCTCATGGGCGAATGTGATAGCCCTGGGCCACTCCTCCAACCAGCAGGCAAACGCGGTATTCGGAGCCTTGAAAGTGTATGACCTTCCGAATCTGGCCGGGACGTTGCCAGAGAAGCTGACCGTCGAACAGCCGGTGGACGCCCTGGGCGAACCCAGCCGCCGATAGGAAACCGTTTTAGGCCGCCGACGCTTAGGTGCTCTGTGGGGACACGACGGCGACGATTTCAGGCTAAGCGTGAAGCGACGAATCTTGACCCGTCAACGGGCGTCTGCGTTCGCCGAGCAGGATGATATCCCGAAGGCCCTCTTTGCCTTTGGCGCCGGCCCATTTGGTCTCGAAACGCGGGTCGTAAACGATTTGAGCGACGGCCGCAAGAGCATAGAGGTGGAAGTTGCGTTCGTCTCTTGTCCCCATAATCACAAAGACGGCGCGAACCCTCGGTTCCTTCGCAGAGAAAGAGATTCCCTCCCGACAACGAGCAAGGAGGATATCGAACGTATGCTGACCGGCCAGGACGATGTGAGGGATGGCAAGGTCCGGGCTCAGCGTGGTGCCGCTTTGCTTCTCCCTTTCAACCAGAAGTCTGAACAGCTCGTCGGATCCGGTCCCCAAACGCGGTGACATCGCGTCGGCGACCCGCCTGAAGAATTCTTCAAGCCGCATCGATCGGTCCACGTCAAGAACGATCGCTCTTTCGACAACGTCGTCGAATCGATCCTTTATGATTTCATCTCTTTCTCTGATGATGTCTCGCAGCTCGTCTTCAAGCGCATGGGTGGTCAGCTCTTTTGCGGTGATCCTTTCGACCAGATGGAGCAGGGCATACTCCCGGGTGGTTCTGATCCGGCCATAGAACCAGTAAACAAACAACCCTCCTACAATCAGCAGGAAAGTGATCAGAAGGGCCTCTGTGCCCATCTCGAATATCAACAGGCCAAAACCGACGATCCCGGCAATCTGCAGCCAGGGATACAACGGCGCCCGAAACTTCGGCTGGTAATTTTGCAGCCGGCTCTCTCTGAGAATAATGACCGACAGACACGAGAGGATGTTCGTCAGGATCAGAACGACCGAAGCAGCTTCGATCAGGACGTCGAGTCTCAACAAGAGGGCGACCACGATGACCAGACCCGTCACCAGAAGGGCATGATGGGGCGTGCCGAATCGCTTGTTGATTCGACCAAGAAATCCGGGCAGCAGGCCGTCGCGGCTCAGCGGCACAAGAGACCTGGCTGCGGTCATAATGCCGGCATTCGCCGTCGAGAGAAACGCAAAGATCGCGGCGATACTCAGCGCAATCTTTCCGAATTCGCCCATAAACGCGGCCGCTCCGTCGGATACGGGTGTCAGCGAGCGGCTCAGCACCGCCGGCTCAAGCACACCCGCGGTGACCAGCACCATCAGCCCGTAGAGCAGACTAACCACCAGAAGCGAGACGATCATGCCCAACGGGATGTTGCGCGCCGGATTCTTGATCTCCTCGGCGACGCTGGCAATCTTCAGCAAACCCGCGTAGGAGACAAAAACGAAGCCCGTGGTGAACAGGACGGGAGCAAGCCCCTTTGGTGCAAACGGTGCCAGATTCTCGATTCGCACCTTACCCAGTCCGAATGCGATATAAAGGAGCATCAGGGCCAGAAGAGCGACCACCAGAACGACCTGGGTCTTGCCTGCCCGCTTGATACCCACTATGTTAATCACAAGGAAAACGGCACAGAACAGAACGGACAATAAATGCAGATTGGCCTCGACAATCAGGGCGGTGAAAATCGAGATGCCGACGAGGGCAAAGGCGCTCTTCATCGCGAGTGAAAACCAGCTCAGCAAACCCGCCACGGTGCCGGCGGCGGGACCGAGACTTCGCACGACGGTAAAGCAATCGCCCCCGGCTCGGGGCATCGCCGTGGTCATCTCCGCAAGGCTGACCATCCCCGGTATCGACAGAAGGCCCGCCAGAAGGTAGCAAAGGATGACGGCGGGCCCTGCCTTGGCATAAGCCAGACCCGGCAAAATAAACAAGCCCGAGCTAATCATCGCACCGGAGGCGATGCAGAAGACATCGAGCAGGTTGAGATCCTGTTTCAGCTTCATCCTTCACCCCTGCCGGCGGCTGGAGGTTGCCGGCTCTTAGACCGGATATACGGATGAAAAGACGATTTGTTTCCTTGTTTCTTCTTGCTGTCAGGCAGAAAAAATGCCGGGGTACACGATCCAATTCGAGCCTTACCCCGGCCACGTGTCTGCCTTTCTCTGTGCCCCTGCCTGGCGTACAGAGGAGTCAAGAATTGTTAGCTTTTGCGTTCTTGTTTCGTTGAGTCCGGCTTAACTGTCTTTTGCCTCAAATTCGGCATCGATCACGTCTTCTCCGCCTTTTCTCTTGACCTCTCCCTCAGCGGGAGGCGGCGGCGCCTGCTCACCCCCGCCGGCGGAAGTCGAAGCCGACCGCTTCTTGGCGGCCTCTTCGTAAAGCGTCTTGCCTAATTCCTGGCTGGCGTTGCCGAGGTTCTCGATAGCCTTCCTTATCGCATCGGCGCTCTCGCCTTTGGCCGCCTCCCTGAGATTGTTGACAGCGTTCTCAATCTTGCCGCGGGTATCACCGGAGACCTTTTCGCCGTGCTCTTTCAGGGTCTTTTCCGTCGAATAAATCAACTGGTCCGCCTGATTCTTGAGGTCAACGACCTCTCTTTTCTTCTTGTCGTCTTCGGCGTGGGTCTCGGCTTCCTTAGTCATCCTCTCGACCTCCTGGTCGCTGAGCCCCGAGCTGGATTTAATCTCGATGGACTGCTGCTTGCCGGTGCCCAGGTCTTTGGCCGAGACGTTCAGAATGCCGTTGGCGTCGATATCGAACGCGACCTCAATCTGCGGAATCCCTCGCGGCGAGGGCGGAATATCCGCAAGCTGGAACCGTCCCAGCGTGCGGTTGTCGCGGGCGAACTCCCTCTCGCCTTGCAGAACGTGGATATCCACCGTCGTCTGGCTATCGGCGGCGGTCGAGAAAATCTCTTTCTTGCTGGTCGGAATCGTCGTGTTGCGTTCAATCAACTTGGTCATCACGCCGCCCAACGTTTCAACGCCCAGCGAGAGCGGCGTCACGTCCAGAAGCAGAATGTCCTTGACGCCCGCATCGCCGGCCAATACCGCACCCTGAATGGCCGCACCGATCGCCACAACCTCATCGGGATTGAGGCTCCTGTTCGGCTCCTTATTGAACAGCTCTTTGACAACCTGCTGGACTTTCGGAATACGTGTCGAGCCGCCAACCAGCAAAACCTCTGCGATATCGCGGGAAGCCAGCTTCGCATCAGCTATCGCCTTTCGGCAGGGCTCTTTGAGCCGTTCGAAAACATGCTCCACCAGCGACTCGAACTTGCTGCGGGTGATGGTAATCTGCAAGTGCTTCGGCCCCGAGGCGTCGGCGGTGATAAACGGCAGATTGACCGTACTTTCAACCTGCGTGCTCAGCTCGCACTTGGCCTTCTCGGCCGCTTCCTTGAGACGCTGATGCGCCATCGGATCCTGACGCAGGTCGATGCCTTCGGTTTTCTTGAACTCATCGGTCAGATAATTGATCAGGACCGCGTCAAGATCGTCGCCGCCCAGATGCGTATCGCCGTTGGTGCTGAGCACCTCGAAGACGTTATCGCCGATATCGAGGATCGAGATATCGAACGTCCCGCCCCCAAAGTCGAAGACGGCGACTTTTTCATTCTTTTTCTTCTCAAGCCCGTAGGCCAGTGCGGCCGCGGTCGGCTCATTGATGATCCGCTCGACCTCAAGCCCTGCAATCTTGCCGGCGTCTTTCGTCGCCTGGCGCTGTGCATCGTTGAAGTAGGCCGGCACGGTAATCACAGCATTCGTCACCTTTTCGCCCAGATAATCCTCGGCGGTCTTTTTAAGGTCCTGGAGAATCATGGCCGATACCTCCGGCGGCGTGAACTCCTTGCCCCGGACATCGACCTTGACCAGCTCGTTGGACCCTCCGGTGATTTTATAAGGCACGATTTTCTCTTCGGCGCCGACCTCGCTGTGCCGCCGGCCCATGAAACGCTTTATCGAAAATACCGTGTTTTCGGGGTTCGTTACTTGCTGATGGCGTGCGATCTGGCCGACCAGCCGCTCGCCCTTGTCCGTGAAGCCGACCACCGAAGGGGTCAGGCGAGAGCCGGAAGAGTTGATCAGCACCTTCGGCGACGAGCCTTCCATCACCGCCACGACGGAGTTCGTTGTTCCTAAATCTATTCCAATGATTTTAGCCATAGTCGTATCCCTTTCGCTATAGTTTCGTCTCTTGGGTAAGACTGTGCAAACAACGTGCCAGGGGAGACATTGTCTCGATACAAGTAACTTAACCCGCTTGCATACAAGAATTTAGATTCTCCCCGCCCCCCATCCGGCCAACCCGCGAGCGTCAATTTTCGTGCCATTTTGGCAGAATCGCAGTGCAAATAAGAGTATCAGGACATCAAGGCGCGGCCCCAGGGGCTTGTCAGGATGCAGGTTATCAGGGAATCAGGACATCAGAAAAAGCGCCCGGCACGCTGGAACGCACCTGACACTCCGATATCCACTATGCGTCATCCGGTCCGCCAAGCCTGCCGGACATCGACGGACTTTGGACGGAGTCAATGGATTTGGCTTGCCTTGCCTTCCTGTTAAGAAACCCATTTAGACCAGAATTAGCTGATCGCCCTGAAATTCTTCGTGGCCCAAATTTCCAACTGCACGTTTATTGCCAAGCTACTAAGCTCGTGCTATAATCCAACAGAGAGAGGAGCCTTGGAAAGAATGGAATCGCGCGTAATTCAACTGACGAATGCCGCTCAGAGACAAGGATTTACGTGATAAGCTGTAATAGTAAATATGAACGATCTTGCCGCGCTCACAACCTGAGGTCCCGTCGATGGCAGAGCTATTAACTCTCAGTCAAGACTGGAAGACTGAACTTGCAGATTCTCTCAAGCACACACAGGGACGGCTCGTCATTTCGTCCCCCTTTGTAACACTCCAAGGTACGGACTTCATTCTGGCGAACCTCCCACCGCAGGCAAAATCGCACGTCAGACTCCGGATCGTG
>DATKWR010000143.1:0-5363 GCA_035529475.1 Sedimentisphaerales bacterium
TGCCGAAGCCGGCCTCTTCGGATTCGATGACCGTCGAGACGTAATCGGCGCGCTGACGTATCTCGCTGAAGGCATCGCCCAGGCAATCGACGACGACCGGCACGAGTTTATGGATAAACGGCTCGCGCATTCCCAATTCTCTGCCGAACCTCGAAGCGCGGCGAATTATCCGGCGAATCACGTACCCTCGGCCGTCATTCGAGGGCGTCGCGCCGTCGGTTATCGCAAAGACAACGGCGCGAACATGGTCGGCGATGACTCTGAACGCGTTGTCGGTTTTGCTGCCCAGCTTGGACGTGTATTTGTGCCCTGTAATCTCGCCGGTGCGCTCGATGATGGGCATGAACAGGTCAGTGTCGTAGTTGCTCATCTTGTTCTGGAGCACTGCGACGATTCGTTCCAGCCCCGCCCCCGTGTCAACGTATTTGGCGGAAAGCGGCACGAGTCTGCCGTCCGGCAGGCGGTTGAACTGGATGAAAACGAGGTTCCACAACTCGATGTACCTGGCGCAGCCGCCATTGACACTGCATTTGTGGCCCGGGACGTGTTTCATGTCGCATCTGTCGGGGCCCAGGTCGATATGAATTTCGCTGCAAGGCCCGCACGGCCCCGTCTCCCCCATTTCCCAGAAATTATCTTTCCTGCCGAACCGAAGAACACGCTCGGCCGGTATCGAGGTCGTCTTCGGCCACAGCCGGGTGGCCTCTTCATCCGCGGGCAATCCGTCGGCTTCGTCGCCGGCGAAAACCGTCGCCCACAAACGGCCGGGGTCGATACCCCAAACCTTTGTCAACAGCTCCCAGGCCCATGCGATGGACTCGGCCTTGAAATAATCGTTGAAAGACCAATTGCCCAGCATCTCGAAAAACGTGTGATGGTAGGTATCCTTGCCCACTTCTTCGAGGTCGTTGTGCTTGCCGCTGACGCGCAGACATTTCTGGCTGTTGGCCGCCCGAGGGTACGGGGCCGAGGCCAGCCCGAGGAAGATGTTCTTGAACTGGTTCATCCCGGCGTTGGCAAAAAGCAGCGTTTCGTCCCCGACCGGGACGATGGGAGAGCTGGGGACGAATTCATGACCTTTGCTCTTGAAGAAATCAATGAAGTCACTTCTGATTTGCTTTGCACTTCTCATCTGGCTTGCCATACCTGGTCTCTCGCGCCTTACATGGTGTCTTGCCGGGGGCGTTTTGCAATTCACGCCAAGCCCTTGGCCGCACGAACTTTGCCTTTCATCTCATCGCACAAATCCTTATTCTCGGCCATGAATTTCTTCGCGTTTTCTCTGCCCTGGCCGAGCCGCATCGCACCGTAGTTCAACCACGCGCCGCTTTTTTCGGCGACCTGACAGGCAAGAGCCAAATCGAGCAGGTCCCCTTCGTAGCTGATTCCGCTGTCGAACATAATGTCGAACTCGGTGTCCCGGAAAGGCGGGGCGATCTTGTTCTTGACCACCCTGGCCCTGACCCTGGAGCCGATAGCCCCGGTGTTGTCCTTTATGGTCGTGATGCGCCGCAGGTCGATTCGCACCGAGCAGTAGAACTTCAGGGCCTTTCCGCCGGTGGTGGTTTCGGGGTTGCCGAACATCACGCCGATTTTCATGCGGATTTGATTGATGAAGACGAGGGCGGTTTTGCTTTTGCCGATAACGCCGGTGAGCTTGCGCATCGCCTGACTCATTAATCGTGCCTGGAGTCCCATGTGGGCATCGCCCATCTCGCCTTCGATCTCCGCCTTGGGGGTCAGGGCGGCGACGGAATCCACGACAATGACATCCACGGAATTGGACCGGATCAGCATCTCGACGATCTCGAGTGCCTGTTCGCCGGTATCCGGCTGGCTGACCAGCAGACTGCTGACGTCCACGCCGAGTCGTTTGGCCCAGGTCGTATCCAGGGCATGTTCGGCGTCGATAAACGCCGCCACGCCTCCGGCGCGCTGAGCGCAGGCGATGACGTGAAGAGCCAGGGTCGTCTTGCCCGATGACTCCGGCCCAAACAGCTCGGTCACCCTGCCGCGAGGGATACCCGCACCGCCCAGGGCGATATCCAGCGACAGCGAACCGGTGCTGATGCCTTCGATCCTGGCGTAATTGTGCTCATCCATTTGCATGATGGCGCCCTGGCCGTACTGCTTCTCGATTTGCGCAATCACGCGCTGGAGAGCTTCCTCTTTGCCGGTTGTTTTCGATGTTGTCTCAGCCTTTTTCGTCTTTGCCATTTTTGCTTTTCTCCTTTTTTGTATCTCGCTCGAAGGCTTTCAATTTCGAGGCTCTATTGCAACCTGTAATTTCCCAGCGTGGTATAGATCGGGCCCTTCGGCGTCAATTCGCTCTGATAGACCGAGAGCGAATCGGCCGGCATGGAGCCGAGCTTGAGGTCTTTATACGGCCGGATCGTTTGCACGAGCATGGTTCCCGCCTTTGCGTTTCTCACACGGCACAGGGTCAGATGGGCGGAGAATTCTCTACCCTCTTTGGGCCAGCCGGCCAGTTCGAGCTGCTGCTCCAAATCCTGGTTCAACTGCACCAGGGGGCTGCAATTCTGCCCCGCGCCGACCCAGAGCACCCTGGCGCTTGCGCCGCCGAAATGGCCGACCTCTTCGACGTCCAATTCAAAACTGTGGTGCCTGCCTGCAACGTCCTGGGCTGCTTTGCAAACATCGACGCTCTGCTCGGCCTTGATTTCGCCTAAGAATTTCAGCGTCAAGTGTATCGCCCCGGGGTCCACCCACTTGACGTCACCTTTGCGAATATCCGCTTTGCCTCGCAGTTCATTCTGCAATTTGGCCAGGCTTTTTCTGATCTGCTCGCTGATATCAATCGCTATGAAGCACCGCATCCTGCTCTCGGCCCGCTAAAACCTTGTCACACTTCGTAAGACTTCCAGTCTTGCATCGATATTCGTCTTGTTCGTGGAAGTCAACCCGTTCATTGAGAAATCAGCGATCGTGAAGGAGGCGACCACTGTGCCATACGCGACCGCCGTTCTCAGTGTTTTGAATTCCGTCTTGCCCTGTGCGGCCAGATAGCCCATGAATCCGCCCGCGAAGCTGTCACCCGCTCCCGTGGGGTCTTTGACGTCGGCGGCCGGATAGGCCGGAAGAACGGACAACTCGCCCTCGGCGTTGCACATGATCGAGCCTGATGCGCCTTTTTTGACGACGACCACGTCCGTGCCCATCTTCAGGATGCTCTGCGCCGCTTTGATCAGATTGAGCTCGTCCGCCAGAATCCTTGCTTCGTCCTCGTTGATGATCAGGCAGTCAATCTTTTTCAGCAGGGCTCTTAGGTCGTCCGGATGGCCTTGAATCCAGCAGTTCATGGTGTCGGCGGCTACGAAAACGGGCCGTTTGATTTGCCCGAGCAATTCGAGCTGGAGGGCCGGCGCCGTATTTGCCAGAAAGACGAACTTGCTGTCCTTGAACACCTCGGGCACCTTGGGCGGCGCTTCGGCAAGGACGTTCAATTCCATGCACTCCGTGGTCCGGTCGTCCATGTTCTCGTGGTATGAGCCGGTCCAGCGAAAGGTCTTGCTCTGCGCTCTGACCTCCAGGCCCGCCAGGTCAACGTCTCTGCCAGCGAAAACTTCCGCCAGATCGAACGGGCAGTCCGAGCCGACAACGCCCACGAACCGGACCGGCGAAAAGAAGCTGGCCGCCAGGCTGAAATAAATCGCCGAGCCGCCGAGGCAGTTTTCACTGACACCGAAAGGTGTCTTGACCGTATCAATTCCTATCGAACCCGTCACCAATAAGGACATTTCTGCGCTCGTCAAGTCTGGTTTTGCGTTGCGAATCTCTTCAGGGTGTCGTCTATTCTTCTGAGGGTGTTGGCCTTGCCCAACATTCGGACCGAATCGAAGATCGGCAGGCTGATGGTGGTGCCGCAGAGGGCCACCCGCAAAGGCTGGGCGACCTTGCCCAGGCCAACCTGTCTCTCCTGCGCCAAGCCGCGAAGCATATCTTCAATCGCCTGTGCCGTTAGCTCATTCATCGCGGCGAGCCTGTCGCGGACAATCCCCAAAATAGCCAGCCCATCGCTCTTGAGCAGGACTTTCTTGACGTCCTTTTCATCGTATTCAATTCTGTCGTTGTCTATAAACAAGAATTTACTCTTTTGTTCAATTTGCGCCAGCGTCCTTGCGCCTTCGCAGAGTCTTATGACTGTTGAGAGAAGCTCATCGTCGGCCGATGCCATCGGGGACTCGACAGCGCTTAAGTAACGCTTGAAATGGCGCAGGAGCGTTTCGGGCGAAACCATGCGTATGTGCTCGGTGTTGAAGGCCAGAAGCTTTTGGCGGTCGAACAGGCTGTTGGACTTGGTCAGACGCGAGAGGTCGAAGGCTTTGACCAGCTCGTCAACCGCCATGATCTCGCGGTTGTCTCCCGGATTCCAGCCTAACAGCGCCAGGAAATTCACCATCGTCTCGGGCAGATAGCCGCTGCGTGAGAAATCGACAATGTTGATTTCGGGCAGTGCAACGCCGAGATACCGGGCCATCGCATCGATAACAGGCATGTCCGGCACGCTCTCACCTTTCTGAAAAGACCTGACTTCCTCTACCGTCAGATTTGCCTGCTTCGCCAACTCCTGTTCTGTCACAACTTGCGGCGGGTGCAATTTCGCACTCAAAGTGAGAGCCTCGGGCGTAACTGTGGCGTTCACACTGTCTGAGAGGCCTATTCGCTCCTCTATGACGACCCGAAGGGCTTTGGGCCGCTCTCGCTTGGAGAGCTTGCCGCCGGTGTCGCTGACGGTGACGGACATGTGTGCATACGCCGGCAGGGGGGTGTCCGCAAACAAAGCCCGCCAGAGGGCCTGCTGGCCCGGCGTATTGTTGAGATGCTCCTGGCCTCGAATGACGTGCGTAACGTTCATCAGGTGGTCGTCCACCACGCAGGCGAAGTTGTACGTCGGGAAGCCGTCGCTTTTCTGGATGATGAAATCTCCGATATCGGCGGCGGCAAACACAATCCGGCCCCGAATGACATCCTGCACCACGATGGGCTCATTCTGCGGGATGGCGAAACGGACCGTGACGGGCCGGCCTTGTTCTCTTGCCTTCCTGGCGTCATTTTCGTCGGCAAATCTCTCGGGGCGAAGATAGGTCAGGTTCCCCTTCTGGCCTTCGGCCTGCTCTCGCATGGTGTCGAGCTCTTGCGATGTATCGAAACAGTAGTAAGCCTTCTTCTCATTAAGCAACTGTTTGATATATCTGTCGTAGATGTCCTTTCGCTGCGATTGCAGGTATGGGCCGTGCGGTCCGCCGGTTTCGGGGCCTTCGTCCCACTCGATTCCAAGCCATCTCAAATCGTCCATGACCTGCTGCATCGCGGTGGGCGTATTTCGTCTCTGGTCGGTATCT
>DATKWR010000144.1:0-6742 GCA_035529475.1 Sedimentisphaerales bacterium
TGTGTGCGGTGGGCTGGGGCGGACAGTGGTTTGCGGAGTTCGCGCACGACGGCCGGGGCAAGACCGCCATCTCCGCCGGCATGGAGCATCTGGACCTCAGACTGCGGCCGGGCGAGGAGATCCGTTCGCCACGCATACTGGCGCTGTACTGGCAGGGCGTGCCGATCCACGCGCACAACGTCCTACGTCAGTTCGTCCTGCAGCATCACAGTCCACAAGTGAACGGGCGGCCCGTAGAGGTGCCCGTCTGCAACGGTTCCTGGGGCGGCACGCCGACGGCCGGACATCTGGCCACCATTGAAGCCATCGCAAAACATCAACTAGCCTACGACTACTACTGGGTTGATGCCGGTTGGTACGGTACTTCCACCAAGCCGTGTCCTTCCGTCTTCGATGGCGAATGGAGCATCACCGGCGACTGGCGCGTCAACCCGCTTTATCATCCCCGGGGACTCAAGCCCGTCAGCGAGGCCGCGCACGGGGCAGGGATGAAGTTCCTCTTGTGGATCGAGCCGGAGCGGGCTACCTACGGCACCCCCGTCACGCTGGAGCACCCGGACTGGTTCCTGCGCGCATCCGCGGAGACCCCCAAGCCCGGCGAAAGCATGCTTCTTAATCTCGCGCATCCCGACGCATGGAACTGGGCAGTGGAAACGGTTTCGACGTTGATCAGTGAGCATAGCATCGACTGTTACAGGGAGGACTTCAACACCGACCCCGGCCCGTTCTGGGCCAACACGGACGAACCGGGTCGTAAGGGATGGCTGGAGATTCGCTTTGTGGAAGGGCTGTATGCATTCTGGGACGAGTTACGCCGCCGCCACCCGGGGCTGCTCATCGACAACTGCGCGAGCGGCGGTCGTCGGCTGGAGTTGGAGACGATCGGACGTAGCGTGGCGTTGTGGCGCACGGACTACAACTGCTTCCCGCACACAAAGGCTGAAGCCTCACAGGTTCACACTGCCGGGTTACAGATGTGGCTGCCGTTGAACTGCACCAGCCCGATGGCCCAGGCGGGCGACACATATCAGGTTCGCTCCGCCTATTCGGCCGGTCTGGTCCTCAACGTCGAGGAATTCGGACTGAGGGACTGCGCGGCGGCGGACTTCCCGTGGGACTGGTTCCACCGCATGATTCTCGAGGCCAAGCGGCTGCGCCCCTACTTCTACGGCGACTACTACCCCCTGACCCCATGCATCGTCAACTCAGACGCATGGATGGCGTACCAGTTAGTCCTGCCGGATAAACAGGAGGGGGCGGTACTGGCATTTCGACGGGCCGAAAGCCCGATCAACTCCGCATGCTTCCAGCTTCACGGTCTGGACGCAACTAAAACGTACGAGATCGAGGACGCTGATAGTTGCAAGACATGGCTGTCTGGCGGGCAGGAGCTGGCTGAGAAGGGCCTGGCGATATCAATCGCCACCCCGCGCACCAGCCGACTGCTTTTCTACAGCCTCCGTGGAAAGGGATCAGCCAACCAGCCGTCGGAGGCGACGCTTTACAGCGCGCCTCAACGGCGGCGTTGTGTCAGAAAGAGGAAACAATGAAAGTCGATGTCGTTCTGAGTCCTGGTATTGGCGCAGGGGAGGTATCGTATTGCACGAACCGTCCACCCCTGCAAGGGAATTCGCTCATCAAACTGCCACTGGGGGCAGTCCGTCCCAGCGGGTGGTTGAAACACCAGCTCGATCTCATGGCCGAGGGCATGACGGGGCGTTTGACGGAACTGAGTCAGTTTCTTGCGCCGGATAACGGATGGTTTGGCACCGACAAGGAAGGATGGGAAGAACAGCCGTACTGGTTCCGCGGTTTCTACAGTCTTGCGCAACTGACGGGGAAATCACGTCTGCTGACGGAGGCAACGCGCTGGATCGAGGCGATTCTTGGAGGCCAGGATGCCGACGGGTACTTCGGGGCGCCCTTTCACAAGCAAGTGACGGGCAAGAATGGCCAGACCGTCTGCGACCTCTGGCCGCACATGGTTATGCTGGACGCAATCATCCGGCATCATGAGGCCACTGGTGACGCACGGGTCATTCCGTTTATGACGCGATTCTTCGCGTTCTGCCGCGAATTGCCGGACGAAAGGTTCATCCCCGTCTTCCGGGAAGGTTTCTGCGACTGGAAGCTCAGCATCCAACCTGTGCGGGCGGGCGACATGTTGCCGCATCTCTATTGGCTGTATAACCGGACGGGCGACGAGTGGTTGCTTCCTCTCGCAACGCGGTTCTTCCACCGGATCAGTCCGCCTTCCAATGAGTGGCTGGACCACCACGTGATCCATTTCACCCAGCGGTTTGCCTATCCGGGCACATACGCCACGCAGTCCGGGAATACCCGACACCTCGATCTGACCGAGTACTGGTACCGCCAGCACTTGGGGACGTGGGGGCAACAACCCCGCGGCATCTTCGGCGCAGACGAGAACATCCGGCCCGGTTGCGTCGATCCTCGGCAAGGATTCGAGACCTGTGGTTTCGGCGAGTTTGCCAAGAACTTCTACTTTCTGGGCCGTCTCACAGGGAAAGCAATGTTCGCGGATCGGATTGAGGATATCCTCTTCAATCATTTCCCGGCAAGCATGACCCCGGACTTGAAGGCACTGCACTATCTGACGGCATCGAACCAGCCGCAGTTGGATGCGTCCGAGAAGCACGAATACCAGAACAAGGGGCGCCAGATCGATTACTCCCCATGGAGCTATCGCTGCTGTCAGCACAACGTGGCTATGACCTGGCCGTGGCTGGTCGAGAATCTCTGGCAGGCCTCCGCGGACGGCGGACTCGTGGCGTGGATCTACGCGGGTTGCGAGGTCACCGCCAAGGTCGCCGGTGGCCGTACGGTTCGCGTGCGCGCGGATACAGACTATCCCTTTTCCGGCGAGGTGAAACTTTCGGTGACGTGCGATGGCGACACGGTTTTTCCGCTCTATCTGCGGATACCCCGGTGGTGCCGCAACTTCCGGGCGCAGATAAATGGGCAGCCTGTTCCGGCTGACGCGCGCCCCGGCCACTACTTGCGCGTGGAGCGCACGTGGTCGACGGGCGACGTCGTAAACATTGCCATGGATATGTCTCTCAGCCTGACCACGTGGCCGAGAACTGGAAGCGTGACCGTGGATCGCGGGCCGCTGAGCTATTCTCTGAAAATCAACGAGCGCTGGCAGCGTTGCGGCGGCACGGAGGCCTGGCCGGAGTGGGAGGTGTTCCCCACCACTCCTTGGAACTTCGGTCTGCTGCTCGACACCGACGATCCTTTGGCGGGCTTCAAGGTGGTCGAGAAGGGGCAGGTGGCAGATCAGCCGTGGACAGTGGAGGCAGCACCCATCGAGATCACAGCGCGGGCCAAGCGCATTCCGGCGTGGAAGTTGGTCAACGAAACGGTTGACGTGCTTCGTGACAGCCCCATTCGTTCGGTCGAGGTTGAGGAAACCGTTACACTTGTCCCCCTCGGGTGCGCTCGACTGCGAATGGGATGTCTGCCCGTTATCAGCGATGCCCTTGAGGCCCAAGAATGGGAATTGCCCGTTATCAGCGATGCCCATGCCAATGGAGAATGGAAGGAATGACACAACCAGCCGTTGCCTGCGACGGCGTACCGCCGCGCAAGAACGGCCCCGTTGGCCAGAGGAGACAAAGACAATGTTCGAGCAGTTCGCACCATTTCGACTACGCACCCTGGAGAGTCGCGCGGTTACACAAGAGAACCCGACGGGCGGAAAAGGACTGGGAGGCAAGGATCGCGGCAACGGGAATTGCCGCAAAGGGGCGCCGGCCTTCCGCAACGTTGAGGCCGGAGAAACCAAGACGTTGTGCGACATAGCCGGACCAGGCATGATCCGTCATCTTTGGATGACAGTCGAGGACAGGTCTCCCGAAATGATGCGGAGCGGCATCCTGCGTATCTACTGGGACAACAAGGACTGCCCGAGTGTAGAGGCGCCGCTGGGTGACTTTTTCGGTGTGGCCCACGGGCGGACAGCCACCCGGACGTTGATCGCCCGGGTACAAATATGAGTAATTGGCTCTACGACCGGAGCGATGACTACTGTTCCGTCGCTTTCTGGTATCAGAAGTCGATGGAGTTTCCGTTGCCCACCCTGCCGGACAGGAATGCCCGCATCAAGGGAATCAGCATGCAGCCATGGGAGAAGGAATAGTCCGGCCAACCAGCCGTCGGAGGCGACGCTTTACAGCGCGCCTCAACGGCCGCGTTCTGGAGAAGAAGATGAAGAGCACATTTGCTCAGCTTGAAGAGATCAACAGCAGGCCCCGGCCATATGAGTTCTATACGGTCGCCGACCTCTGGACTGAAGAACACACGTCCGAGCGAATGCTGGCCTACCATCTCAACACAGAGATCGATGTGTCATCTCGGCGTGGAGAATTTATCGACAGATCGGTTGCGTGGATTGCATCGCACTTTGGCATTGAGCCAGGCACAAGGATTGCCGACTTCGGTTGTGGTCCGGGGCTTTACACAACTCGTTTGGCACAACGTGGCGCTTCCGTAACAGGCATCGACTTCTCGAAACGCTCAATTCAGCACGCTCGCGGAGTCGCTTTAGACCAAGGATTGACCATTGAATACGTCAACCAGAACTATCTGGATTTCGAAACACAGGACCAGTTCGCCCACATTCTGATGATAATGTGTGACTTCTGCGCACTCAGCACTTCACAGCGCATGGCTATGCTCAGGAAATTTCACTCTCAGCTCCTGCCAGGTGGGTCTGTTCTTCTCGACGCCTATTCCCTGAATGCGTTCAATCAACGCGAGGCGGCCAGTTCCTACGGAGTGAATCTCTTGGACGGCTTCTGGTCTGACGAAAAGTATTACGGATTTCTGAACACATTCAAGTACGAAGATGAGAAGGTGGTTCTGGACAAGTACACCATCATCCAACCGGAGCGAACACGTACCGTTTACAACTGGCTGCAACACTTCTCGCCAGAGTCGCTGAAAAGCGAGTTTGAGGATGCTGGGTTCACGCAATGCGAGTTCTACAGTGACGTGGCAGGCAAACCGTTTGATGAGACAACTTCAGAATTCGCTGCAATTGGGACAAAGTCATAGAGACCACAGAACCAGTCGTACCCAGTACGGCCGCGCGAAGCGCGCCCTCCACTGGTCCGGTGAGCACGACGTTGGAAGGATTACAAGACGATGAACCAACGAGAGAGAGTCCTTGCCACATTCAGGTTCCAGTCCACGGATCAAGTTCCATTTGACCTCATGGAAGGAGCGGTGTGGACTGAACTCATGAAGTACTTCGCCCAAGAACACGGTTGCCCCACAGAAAGACGGTATGCCGTTCTATCCGTTGATGCCATGAAAAGACATGCGAACAAGCCGTTGCTCGCGACGCTTTACAGCGCGCCTCAACGGCCGCGTTAGGCAGTGACCGAATCTATTCATACACGAAAGGGGATTTTCTGCATTGGATATTCCACGGATCTTCAATATCACCGAAAGTGCTCACCGCCTCCATAACCCGTTCACACCCGAAAAGCTCGCCACTCTCGGTGCGGCGCTGCGTCTGGAAACGGGAACCCGAGTCCTCGACCTCGGCAGCGGTTCGGGGGAGATGCTGTGCACCTGGGCACGCGATTACGGAGTCGTCGGCACCGGCATCGACATGAGCCAGTTGTTCACCGAGCAAGCGAAACTCCGCGCTGAAGAACTCGGCGTCGCCGATCAAGTCGAGTTCATCCATGGCGATGCTGCCGGCTTCGTCTCTGACGAGAAGGCCGGTGTGGCAGCTTGTGTTGGTGCCACTTGGATCGCCGGTGGATTCGCAGGCACTATCGAGCTTCTGGCGCGGAGCCTGTGCGCCGGAGGGATCATCCTCATCGGCGAGCCATACTGGCGGCAGTTACCGCCGACGGAAGATGTTGCCAGGGGGTGTCTTGCCCACTCGGTCTCCGACTTTCTCATGCTTCCTGAGCTCCTCGCGTCTTTCAAAGATCTTGGCTATGACGTCGTTGAAATGGTTCTGGCTGACCAGAACGGCTGGGACAGATACGAGGCGGCCAAATGGCTCACCATGCGCCGATGGCTTGAGGCCAATCCCGACGACGAGTTAGCGAAAGATGTTCGAGCCCAACTAACCTCGGAACCCGAGCGCTACGCCGCTTACACGCGTGAATACCTCGGCTGGGGCGTGTTCGCTCTGATGACGCGGTGATGAGGGGATTATCGGGCGACTCAGAAAGTGGGGAAAATCCATTTAAGCCTGACAACTCATTCAAGTCGACGCCGCTTCGCGGCGCGGCTTAATTCAGGCGTTAGACAGTCACCGACCCGTTCTGGCACAAGTCAAAACAGATAATTCAAGTCCAACATTCTGCGCATGAAACGCAATAAGTTAGTATTCCGCCCCCCCGCACCCCATGCGTCATTTAGGACTTCCACCGGTTATATATACAATGGGCGTGGCCATTCTCATACACCCCATGAGTGCTGTGCCCTCGTTTCTTCGTAGGGGCGGGGTGCACGCCGCCAGCCAGCCGTAGCCGCTTCGGCAGAGGCTGGCCTGCCGGCCGCAGGCGGGTCTGCGGCGGGTATTCCCCGCCCTCCGTCTGGTGTCGTTTCTCGGAGGGCAGGCAACACCCGTAATCCGGCCTGTCGGCCGAATTCCGTTCGGCCTGCCCCTACGTACGCCGTGCAACCGTCCCATGCCACAAACTGGCGCGGGAATATTGGGACAGACACGAATGGCGTGAAATTAAGGCTGTCC
>DATKWR010000145.1:0-9721 GCA_035529475.1 Sedimentisphaerales bacterium
AGACGGCTGGTATCCGCTGAGCAAGATTCAGGTGGTAAGCCAGACGCGCCTACGCCGATAAATCAGGCACGGCGTAAGGCTCGCGGTAGAAGCCCCGGACCAGGCGGTTGGCTTCTTCGTTGTCTTTGAACCGCTCGTTGGGGCGGTCGATATCGAGCCAGGGCCCCAGTGTCACCATCCCGGCGTCGGGGTCGATCTCGTGGGCCGTCAGGTGCTCCAGCAACCTCTCGAACATCTCCGCGAAGAGCGGCTCGCCCCGGACGGCGGCACGCATTTCTTTGGTCGATGCCTGTTTGCCGAGCCGGTAGGAGAGGTTGCCTGCGTGGCAGACGGCGGTGGAGAGGTGGCCTTCGAGGACCTCGGCGTTGAGTACTTCTCGCCGGCCCGCGCGGACGGCTTCAATGAAGTTGACGAAATGGTCGCCTCCGCCATTGAAGGTTCGGACTTGCTTGCCTTGCTTGTCCCAGGCGATGCCTCGATAGAGGCTGACCGAGCCGCCCTCGCAATCGACGATCACGCCGACCCGCTCGCCGCGAAACGAGGGAACTTCCTTGGAGTCCTTCGCTTGGAGGAGGTTGTGCACTTCGTAAAGGACCGGCGCCGTTGGAAAATCGTAGTAGATGATTTGCGTGTTGGGCACGTCGCATGCGTCGTTGAAGACAAACCGGCCCCCGATGCTCATGACCCGTCGCGGCAGCATCGTCTCGCCCAGGCACCAGCGGGCCACATCCATCTCGTGCACGCCCTGGTTGCATGACTCACCGTCCCCGGTGTTCCAGTCGAAGCTGCAATCATATTGGAGCCGGTCGCGAAAGATGGGCAGTTTCTTAGCCGGGCCGCACCAGAGGTCGTAGTCGATTGTCTCGGGGATCGGCAAGGGCGTTTCTCGCTTGCCGCACGAGGTGCGAGGCTTGTTGGCAAAGGCGGTGATGTATTTGATCTTACCGAGGTTGCCCTGACGGACCCATTCGATGGCTTGGGCGATATTCTTCTCGGAGCGATGCTGCGTGCCGCACTGGACGATGCGCTTGTACTTCCGCGCGGCGTTGACCATCTGCCGGCCTTCCCAGATATAATGCGAAAGGGGCTTTTCGACATAGACGTGCTTGCCCGCCTGACACGCCCAGATGGTACTCAGGCCGTGCCAATAGTTCTGTGTAGCATTGCCGACCACGTCAACATCCTTGCGGTCGAACATCTGACGCATGTCCTGGAATTGTTCGACGCGGTGGCCGTACTTGGATTCGATTGTCTTGGCTGTGGCGGCCATGCGGTCGGTGTCCGCGTCGCTTATTGCCACGACGGTGACATTTTTCTGGTTCTCGAAGGAAGGTATGTGGGCCCCGGTGCCCCGGCCGCCCAGGCCGGCCACCCCCACGCGGATGCTGTCATTCGCCCCTCGCGCGCGCGAGAACGGCAGCGCCGCCGCGACCCCCGCGGCCATCGAACTTCTCACAAAATCCCGACGTGTAATGCTGCTCATGGTTTATCTCCTTCGAGAGAATCCAGAAGTACGTGATTGACGGCGTGAACTCTTTCTGTCAGCTCGGCCAGCTCGTAGGCGGTCTTGGCCGATTCGACGGACTGGAGAATCCCGGCCCATTCGGCGGCTCCCTCAATTTCGTCGAGCCCGTTATTTTGCATTGTCACTAAGACGTGCTTGATCCGCGTCGCCAACCGGCGACGGAAGAAGTCCACCTGCTCCTGTTTGACGGCGCCCGCCTTCCAGGCCGGCTCGAATTCGTGAAACGCCGTGCACGCCTTCTGGATGTAGAGCAGGACCATTCCTTTGGCCGGATTGCCCCGCGAGAGAATCCTCGCCCACTGAAACTCTTCGTTGCGCCAGTGCTCGTCCTCAATTGTCGTCTTATATTCCACGTTGTCCGGCATGACCATAATCTTCCCCGAAGTCCCACTTGAGATTTCCCGTTCGGCAAACCCAACCTCCCCCGAGCCTGCCGAATGAGGATACCACATGTCTTAGGGCGAGACAATCACGAGCCGAAAGAAACGAAAAATTGTCTTGCTTTTTCCTTCAACGCCGACAATAAGCGGGATTCGGCAACGTTGATAGACTATCGACAAAGATAGGGAAGTCGTGATTGTTTTGGGGTTGAACCTATGGGTATGGCAAAAGAGATTTTTCCTTCATCTTATGTATGTGACTGTGGAAGTGAGTCTCACTTCTTCGAGAATACAATCAGAGAGATGAAGCAAATGAGCAAAAGAAAACGCGTTGCTCTTTGCGGCGACCACAACCATACCATCATTTTCAAGGGAGGCAAAGCCGTCGAAATCCGTTGCCCCAAAGGGGGAGTATTTCCAATCCTGGAGGTTGAATATTGAGGCCCAATCGAATGCAGCCTATGCTGCCTGATTTGCGACTCACGAGCTTTGGAAGTCCTTTCGCAAATAGGTGGCCATTTGAGAGGAACTGTTAGCGATGCTGTATAAACCAAAATACGAGAATCGAAGAGCCCTTGTAATTGGCATCAACAAATACCAGCACGTCAGTCCGCTCGCATTTGCCTGTAGTGACGCAGAGGCCCTTTCCAAGCTATTGGTGGAGAAATTCGCTTTCATAGAGGATGACATCACGCTGCTTTGCGACGATGAGGCGAGTAAGGACAAAATCTTGGAAGAGTTTCACCGTTTCACACAAGAGAAGACCCAACCGGATGATAAAATCCTTGTCTTTTTTGCGGGGCATGGTCATACGATCACGGGCAATCGCGGGGAGGTCGGATTCCTGGTTCCGGTTGGAGGAAAACCTAACGACACATCCACTTTGATACGCTGGGATGACCTGACCCGCAATGCGGAACTGATAAGGGCTAAGCATGTCCTCTTCATTATGGATGCGTGCTATGGTGGTCTGGCTATTACGAGAGCCCCATCAGTTGGGAGTAGAAGGTTCGTTAAAGATATGTGCCAAAGATACTCGCGTCCGGTGATCACAGCCGGAAAAGCTGATGAGACGGTGGCCGACGCCGGGGGGCCGTTACCGAACCATTCGATATTTACGGGGCACTTGCTTCAGGGTCTCGACGGAGCTGCTGTTACGGGGCTAGGCATAATAACTGCCAATGGAATTATGTCTTATGTCTATGAGAAAGTTGGCAGTGACCCGAATTCACATCAAACACCGCATTACGGATACGTAGAGGGTGACGGTGACTTCATATCTACGGAAGAGGCTCTCGACGAAGCCAGCACAGACTCAAGCCAAGATAAGGACTTGCTGATCTCGGTATCTTCGGCACTTGACGAAGCTGTTACCCAACCTGGCGCACAGACGGCCATAAAGGGATATATTGCCGACCCATCCAAAAGAATTATCCTCCATGATCTTGCTATGCAGTATGTCAGAAAATTCTTAAGCGAGACCTCCGCCGACAAGATGCCGGTGAGCGCTTCTTCTGTGTCAAATGACTACTTGGCGCAGAGATTCAAGGCGTATGAAGAATCTTTGGGCAATTTGCTCGGACTTTTTTCTGCGGTGTCACATTGGGGCGATAGAAGCCAAGTCTCATTGTTAGAGAAGGCACTCCAACGATTAACCGATAACTGCGGTCTGGATTCTGGGGTGACTGTCTTGCTGCACATGAGATGGTATCCCATTTGTGTGCTTGAGTACGCCGCTGGAATATCAGCTTTGGCGGCCCAGAAGTACAATACCCTTTTGGCGATGCTAACCACTGAGGTTGACTGTAGATTGAGCAGTGGGGAAAGCAGAAACGTGATAGCCCCATTATCTGATGCCATGGTTGAGCTACATCACGTTTTCACAATATTTCCAGGACACGAAAGAAACTTCGTTCCTCGCAGCGAGTATTTGTACGAGCTCTTGCAGCCCGAAATTGAAGATATTCTATTCCTTGGCGAGAGCTACGAGCGCCTGTTTGACCGATTTGAACTGTTCATGGCCCTCGTGTATGCTGACTTGACGAACATGGGCGTTGCTCCAATAGGAAGATTTGGTTATAAGTATGGACGGCATCACAATGGACCGTTCGTCAGCCTTTTGGAGGAGGCCAAATCTCAGAAAGATTCTTGGCCTCCGCTCAAAGCTGGATTGTTTGGCGGATCGTACTCTCGTTTTGAGGAGATAAGCCAAATGGTTCGCGAACTTATTGGGCGAATTAGCTGGTTCTGAGCACCTTGCCTGCAAATGATATCCGTGCGGAGCGCATCGGCGGGGGGCGTGACATCTGGTCCCAGGCCAGATCTTTCGACTTCGCTGCGCTTCGCTCAAGATGACAGCGATGGACGCGTACGCGCATCATCGGGCCCGAAGACGCAAGCCGGCTTGCTGCGCAACCCGCCACTTGCCAACGGCTTCGTCAACGGTTTTACTGGATCGGGTCGCCCGTGACCTGCAGGTCGTCGATGTTCCAGCCGCCGTTGATGGTCGCTGCATCGGTCGGGCCCAGCCCCCAGCGGAAATAGACCGCCAGCTGATCTTCGGCCACCGAAACCGGGACGGCATAGTCAACGAATTGCCATGCCTCGTCCCGGACGGGAGCCTGGTCTGTCGTCCATAGGTCCGTCCAGGTCAGCCCGTCGTTAGAGACTTGCACGCAGGCATAGTCGCCGGGCGATTCGATACCGAGCCAGCGCCAGAAGTTCAGCGTGATGTTCTTGTAGCCCTTGCAGTTGATGGCCGGCGTCGTGGCATAGCGTGTTTCGGCTACGCCGTTCTTGTAGTTGCCCCGGAGGGCATAACCGACGACGTTCTGGCCCGTATGAGCGACGTCCGGATCGTTCTTTCGCAGACCCTCCCTGTAGGCGGGAGCTCCCCACTCCCACTCTGTGTCGAGCGTCCAGCCCGGGTCGGCGTCCATGCCGGCGTGGTAGATCGCACTTGAGAGCACCTCGACCGACACCGCTCGGCTGTCCTGGCGAATACCGTCCGTCACAGTGAATAGGAGGGTATGGCTTTGGAATGCCTGATGGATCGGCGGTTCCCAGAAAACCGTGGAGCTTTCGGCATCATAATAAGCCCCTTCAGGCAGAGTCCCGATGAGCCAGCGAAGCGGCAAGTTCGCCGGGTTCGAAGCGGAAAGCTGAAGTTCGAGTCGCTGTTTTGTCTGGATCTGGGTCTGGGCCGAGCGCAAATCGATCCGCGGCGCTGCTGCGGTCCATCCGGAATTCTGGGCGTCGTGTCTGTCCATGCCCCAATCGATCAGATCGGGGTCGTACGCACCCGGCAGGTCAATGACGTGGAACTTGTAGTCATAGCCGTTGACGATCAATTCGACGTCACCATCCTGGTCCAGATCCTCGATTGCGGGAGAACACTTAATATCCCCCAGGAGCCCAAACATTGGGAATCCCGGCGTAACCGAGCCGTCGGCTTCCCAGGCGATGACCGGCGCGCCTGCGACGGCAACCACCAGCTCCTTCTGGCCGTCTCCGTCCACATCGCCAATCACGGGAGTGCAGGAAGACGGATCGCCCATGAGTGTCTTGGGGAATCCGGCGCCGGTCAACATGGCGCCCTGATGGTCGAAGCCGTACACGAGCGCGTACGCAAAACCACCGGCCTCGACGTAGTTGGTGACGTATATTTCACTGAATCCGTCGCTGTCCAAGTCGCCGATGCTCAGTCCGCCGCCCCCTTGCAGGGGCTCGGTAACCTTCGTGGTCCAGACGGTGCTGCCGTCGATATGAACGGCGCACACGGCGTCCTCGGTGCAGAACACCAGCTCGGGCGTCCCGTCGCCATCCAGATCGGCGATGGCCGTGCCCTTCCGGCTTCCGCCTAACCACCTCTTGATCTGCTGACCCCGGTGATCGAGGATGAACGTGTGGACGCGCGTGATGCCGGGTCCGTATCCGCAAAGGGCGATCTCGACGTCACCGTCGTGGTCAAAATCCGCCACGCTTACGGGTCCTCCCGTGATGTACCGGCGCTGCCACAGAAACGTCCCGTCGCCCTGAAGGGCGACCAAACCGTCAGTATCCGACGATTCGGCATCCAGCGCAACGATGATCTCGCTGTCGCCGTCGCCGTCGAGGTCTGCAAGGACGGGATTGCCGACAATCCAGGCGAACCATGAGCCAACGAGCCGGGGCCAATTGCCCTCGACCGTTTCGCCGGTTTCCACGTGCAGGGCGGTGGCCATGACGTTGAAATCGTCCACCACAACGATCTCGAAGTCGCCGTCGCCGTCGATGTCACCAACGGCCAGGCCCGAGGCAATTATCGAGTCCCAAAGGCCAAAGCCCAGCAGTTGGGGCCAGCCGGGAAGGGGCTTTCCGTCTTCCCGCCAAATAGAGATCATCCCTTCGAACCAACCGCCGATGTATGCAACCGAGGCCTCGACGATTTCGTTCCGACCATCCCCGTCCACGTCCAGGCACCGTGGGCTGCCCAGGTAGTACTCCATCTGTACCAGCGGATCTGCGGCTGCGTCGGGCTTTGGCCAGGAAGTCTGGTTGGACCCAAGCTCGATCCCAAATGTCTTGCGGTCGGTGTGGGTGAATCCCTCCGTGGTGACGCTAAGGCGCAGCTCGAAGGCGCCCGGGCCCGGATTGGCAAACGGCAAATAAACCAGACCGTTGGGGTCCGCGGCCGAAATGCCTTCGCTGAGCGGGATCCAGTCGTTCTGGCCGTAGCCGCGGTAATCCAGTCTGTAAGAATCACCGTGGACGAACAAAACCATAGGGATGTCATTGCCGTCGGCGGCAAAAACCTGCTGCTGCATCGGCTGGACGATTTCTCCCAAAGGAAGCCTCTGGTCCGCGGCGAGCAGGGCGCGGTAAGCATTGACCCGCCCGGTGCCGATATAGCCCTCGTTGGGATCGACATTGCCATAGAAGACCGGGTCGGTCGTATTTTCCAATACGGCCCTGACCTCTACGTGTGTCAGTTGCGGTCGATGCCCGAGCACCAGGGCCCCGACGGCCGCGACATAGGGACCGGAAAATGACGTCCCGTCGATGGAGATGTACGCGTTGCCCAGATCGGTCGTAACGATGTCCGTGCCCGGGGCGGCGATGTCCACCCAGGATCCGAAACTGCTGTGGCCGGTCTTTTGGTCTTCGCCGTTGGTGGAGGAGACCGCCATGACGTTGTAATAGGCCGCGGGATAGTGCGGCTCGGTCGTATCGTCGTTGCCCGCGCTGGCGACCAGCAGAACGCCCTTCTCAAAGGCGTTGTCGATCGCCGTTTTGACCAGCGGATCACCCTCAGGGCCGAACTCGTCGCTGCCGAAACTCATGTTGGCCACGTGTGCTCCGTTGGCGGCGGCGTAATCCAGCGCCTCAGCCACTTCGGCGGAAGTGACGTAAATGCTTAATCGCAGGACCATGATGCTGGCCTGCCAGTTGACGCCGCATACGCCTTCGCCATTATTGCCCGTTGCGGCAATAACACCCGAGACCATCGTGCCGTGGCCCTCGATATCGTACCAACTGAGCTCGGGGATGAGGTCATTATTATCATCCTCGAAATTCCAGCCGGAAACGTCGTCGATGTAACCATTGTTATCGTCGTCCAGGCTGTTATTGGGAATCTCATTCTTGTTGACCCAGATGTTGTCCTTCAGGTCGGGGTGATTGATGTCCACGCCGGTATCCAGTACGGCGATTACGATATCACGGCTGCCGGTGGAAATATCCCAGGCGTCAGCCATTTGGATCAGTTGATGGGCGTACTGGTCGGGGAACTCCGGGTCGTTGGGCTCTGCGCAACGCTCGTAGATGTAGTTTGGCTGGGCGTATTCCACGTCGGGATTCTTGTTCAATTCGGCGCAGACGCCCCGTACGTCGCGGTCGGTTTTCAGCAGGTAATAACGCCGCAACGAGGAGCGACCATCGAGCCGGTCCTGCGGCCGCGGAGCCCTCTTCAAATGGCGGAACACCGGGATCGGATCCTGGAGCTGGTGCTGCATTTGCAGGCCAAGCAGAACAATATCGCCTGCCTGCCCCAGCGGAGCGAACGTCGAGCCGCCCGGCTGGTCTTTGAGTTTGACGATGACCTGGCCCGGCACGTACGCCGGCTTGGGAATACTCTTTCGCCCGGTTTCCGAGCCGACCGCCGGGGGCGAGGCTGCAATCAGCTCGTCCGGGGCCTGAACAGCTCCGGACAAACCTGAAGACGCCGCACCTGCAATCAACACTGCGGCCCCAGCTAAAAACACCACTTTCACCATCAGCTTGCTTCGATTCGGTAGGTTCATAATACTCTCCCTTCCCCGACCAATCTCGTGTCTGTTATTTCGCGAAGCTTCTTTGGCCGGGGTTCGCTTTTATTCTGCTTCACGCTGCACAGTTCCGATACACTATCTTACCAAGTCTGCACTAAGATTGCAACCTTATTGGCGGCTTTTCGGGGTCGGCTGGCGCAAATGGCCCCTAAAAAAGAGAGCTTCGGGCACGACCGCCGCCGGTCCGTTTCTTTGCTTGTTCCTCCTCACGAGGTGGGACACTGCCTGATACCGGGCGTCCCACGATTTCAGTAGTCTTTAAGCCTCCTCATCCATGGGGGCCAGTCTTCGGACCTGGCCCCGCCGGCTGTGGTCCAGGCGCCCTGCGTATTGAAATTGCGATGCCAGTTCAGCGTCCAGAGCTCCTTCAGGCCGACTTTGCGCACATTCAAGTCCAGGAAAGCAACATTAATGACACCATCGTGCCGGTTGATACAGACGAGGTGCATTTCATTGGGAAGTGTGACAATCCCATCCGCCGGCGGTGGACCCTGCGTGTCATTCGCATAGACGTCCCAGACGACGCAATCCATAAACATCGGGATATTGTTCGCCTTTTTTTGCTCCCGGTGTCTCCAGAAGTTTTCGGCGGGACGGTCCCCGAGCCATTCATCCATGCCGTAGCTGCCGTAGTCCTCGCCCGGCTTGCTCGCAAAGTCAGTCCAGCCTCCGCCTTCGGTACTCCATCGCCAGGCCCCGAAAGGCACCTTGCCTCCTTCAGTGTAGGGCTTTGTCGCCGAGGGGCACAGGGTCAACGCCCCCCTATCCTTATAATAAGGGCGCAACTTCTCAGGCCAGTCGCCGGAGGCCGAGGCACCGCTGGGAAACTTGCCGTCGGACTCGTCGAGGTACATGTGCCAGCAGTAGGACCATTGTTTGACGTTGGACATGCAGGCGACCGTGCGTGCCTGCTTGCGCACGCGCTGAAGGGCGGGCATCAGCACCGCCATCAATAACGCGATGATAGCAATGACTACCAGAAGCTCGATCAGCGTGAACCCCTTACGATTTGCGATCTTCGATTTGCGATTTTCGATTCTAAACCGGCAATCCATTTCCAACGGGGTGAGAATCCTCGACTCGGCCAACTTCGTACTCCTCGCTTGAATTCGAGCCCTGCTTTTCTTCATAGGACGTGCAGAGCGGGCTTCCTGTTCCGCAAAATCCACAATTCAGCCCTGTTTCTTTGTGCGTCGGACTCGATTATACCATCTTTCGCAGCGGTGTCACACGAAATTCTCGATACTCGTCTGCCGCCGGTCAAGATTCCCCGGCCGCACCCCCTGGTATTTTCCCTTGCGAACAATAGCTGCAATTTTGCGGTAGATGTGATATCCTGACCGGGTTCAGGCGTCGCCGGGCCGGTTATTCCCGATAGTGGAAATGGTTCCGAAATATGGCAGAGACGATTATTACAGTAAGCAATATCAGCAAGAGCTTCGGCAAAGTCCAGGCCGTGCGGAACCTCAGTTTCCGTGTCGAAGCGGGCAGTTGCTTCGGATTTTTAG
>DATKWR010000146.1:0-10617 GCA_035529475.1 Sedimentisphaerales bacterium
ACGGTACGGCCGCGGTGGCTGGCGTGACGGAGGCCCGCTACAATCCTGGACGCCTTGCCCGAGGCCAGAGGTACTACTGGCGGGTCGATGAGATCGAGGCCGATGGAACAACGAAATACACCGGCGCCGTCTGGAGCTTTACAGTCACAACCGTTGGACGATGATGTCAAGAGCTGGGGATCGAGCGACTCGACCCACACGGCGCGCGACGAACCCTGCGTTCACGGTATGTCCAGCGGGTCGATGTCTTTGATTCTGTCGGCATAGATCTGGAACGGATATTTTTTCAGCAGCTCATCGTTGTATTGGGCAACGAGCTCTTTCCTTCGCTCGGTCGTCATTCTGTCTTTGACCTGTGATTCCATGTTACTTGCGTATTCCTTTACCTGCCCGGGCGTCTTCTCCAGAATCTTGACGATGCGCCATTTGACACCCTGGCCGTAGAAGCCTTTGAGCGGCCCCAGAACATTGCCCGGCTCGCCCGCCCACAAGTCCTTCCAAAACAGTCCCTCACTGCCGGGCTGGGTATGAAAGGCTTGGCCTTTTTTCTCAAGCGAGTATTGTTCTCTGACCGCCTCGAAATCCTTCCCGGCGTCCAGCTCGGCCTTGGCCTTGCGGGCGGTCGCCAGGTCCTCGCACCAGATCAGGTCGATTTTAAGCTGCTTGCTCGTTCCAAACACTTCTTTGTTTTCGTTGAAGTAGGCGGTTATCTCTTCGGTTGTCGGCTCTTTTGCTTCCTTTTGTTTGGCCACCGTGGCTTCGCTGAGCAACCTTCTGTCTTCGTAGTCCGTGACTTGTTTGACCAGTTCCTGGTCTTTATCGAGCCCGAGCGAGGTGGCTTCCCAGACCAGCAGCGGCATCCGCAGCGCACTTTCCAACAGATCATCGACCGCTTTGGGGGTATCGATCACCGGCCGGCGGGGCGGCACAATGTCGCAATAGGCACCAAGCCAGTCTTTGAGTGTTATTTGACCGCTGGCGAACACCGCCAGCACCGTATTCTCCTCGCTGGGCGCCAGGTCAGTCTTGATCTGCGAGTTTTGTATCCACGGCACCTTGCGGGGCTCCCTGGGCTGGCGCAGCAGGCGTTGATAAACTTCGACAGCTTTCGGAAAGTACTGGCTGAGCTTCTTGAGGCCGGATTTCGTGTGGATTTGCGTGTAGTATGCATCGAGGAGCTTGCCGGCTTTGGCCCGTTCGATTTCGGCTTTTGCCCGGGCCTGGTCGAGCTTTGGATCGGCCTGCATCCTCTGTTTGATTTCGTCTTCTGTGGCGGTTATTTTGTCCTTGTTCTTCTCCAGGTACTTTTGGGCCAGGAGGTTCACAAGTCTCGTCTCGCGGTATCGCTTGATGTTGCTACTGATCATTTCATCTTCGAGGTAGGTCTGCTTTCGGGCTTCCATGATCATGGCCTTCTCAGCGATCATTTTCATCAGGACGGTCCGGGCATCGCCCGGCTTGGCGTTCTCGTCGTAGATCTCCTGGTCATAGGGGTGAAGCTCGGTCATCAACCGTTCCTCAAGCTCTTTTCTTGTAATTACATAGGTGCCTATTCTCCCGACGACCGTTGAGGGCCCGGCGGCGGGCTGGGCCGTGGATTGTTCGCTCCCCTTCTCGCCGGCGGCCGTTTGTTCCGTCGCAGATTGCTCCGTCCGGGCGGCGGCTGCGCCCTGCCCGAAAGTGTCGGCCGTGCACAAACAGCAAGTCAACGCGAACAACCACAGAAAAGGCAACACGTGTTTAGCTGGAGATAACTTTATCATCTGCGTTTCCCCTGATTCTGAATTTTGATCCGGCACCCGGCTGCCAAAGACGGGCCGGACCGGACGCCCATGCTCTATTTCGGCAACCGACGCCAGAAGAATGACACTTCTTATCGTCTTAGTATAACTTTTTTTGCCCCGATTGACCAGCTTAAATTGCTTGAAAGGACACTATCGAACCAAACCGGCCTGTCTGCAAAGCTGGACGCGGTATTATTGGAAAGTCGTCGCCAGGAATTCCTACGGCGAGAAAGCCGGCCCCGTCTGGTCATTTGAGACGGTGACCCCCGTCGATCTGAACCATGACGGGAAAGTCGATGCAGGCGATCTTGACCTCTTTCTTGAAAAATGGCTGGATCAGATCCTGGGACCGTGAGTTGATTGGACTCCGACATGAATTGCAAAGGCCGGTGGGGCTGCGACGCTGAGAATCTGCCGGCCCTTTTCTTTTTCGGACTCGTCCGACAAGTCGGATTTCGTACTTTATGCCCGCGACGTCCGTATGTATAATGAACGCGCCGGTTGGCAAATTTCGACGAGTTCTTTTTGGGAATCGAACCTGATTCAAGGGGGTTATATGGTCGAGAATACGGTGTTCAAGCGGACGAGTCACAGGTGGTGCTGGAGTCTCTTGCTGCTGCTCTCTTGCGTTCCGGCCCGGGCGGACAGAATCGTGCTCAAGGAAGGTCAGACCATAACCGGCGAGATCATTCTGGAGAAGCAAAACCAGTTGTACGTCGATATTGGCGTAACGGTCCTGACTATCCCCAAGGACAAGATTCTCGAATACCATTACGGCGACGCCAAAGCCCCGGACGCCAATGATGTCAACGCAGATGCCGGGCCGGCCGGAGCGCAGGCAAGCCAGGACGGATCGGCACGCCTGTACAAGACCGCTCGGCTCAAAAAGACGACCATCGAAAAATGTGTGGACGCCGTGTCCGAGGCGGTGGTCAAAATCTCAAGCCCCGGCGGAACCGGCTCAGGTTTCTTCATCAATGAAGGCGGATTCCTGATCACCAACTATCACGTCATCGAAAGAGAGACGCAGATCGAGGTGACTGTATTTCAGAAGGCCAGGAACGGCTTCGAAAAGAAGACGTTCAAGAAGGTCAAAATCGAGGCCATCAATCCCTTCGTTGATCTGGCCCTGCTCAAGATCGAAGACCTCGGAGACGCGAAGATCACGAGCGTCTATCTCGGCGACGTTGACCGCATCACCGCGGGCGAGCAGGTCTTTGCGATCGGCAATCCGCTCGGGCTGGAGCGGACCATCACCAACGGCGTCATCAGCACGAAGAACAGGGCCTTCGAGGGCCTGACCTATATCCAGACGAACGCCGACATCAATCCGGGCAACTCCGGCGGCCCGCTGTTCAATCTCGCCGGCGAGGTGATCGGCGTGACCAATATGGGATACATCTTTCTCGGCGGGCTCGGCTTTGCCATACCGGTCAACTACGTGAAGGATTTCATAGAAAACCGGGAAGCTTTCGCGTATGACAAAGACAACCCTAACTCAGGCTACAGGTACCTCCAGCCCGACCGAAGACGCAACAAGGCCAAGCCCGATTTCGCCAGGAAAGAGAAGGATTCGTGAGCCGTGATTGATTGACGATTTGCTGTAGTGATTGGTAAATTGGCGTTCGTAGTGACGCCGTAAGGCGTTATTTCCGAGATGCCCTTACGGGCACACTACAAACCATTCGCCAATCACAATTCACCAGTCATTATTTTCTGAGGGGACGTAACAATGAAGCAACGTGGAATTTTGCTTGTGTTGGCCAGCCTTCTCGGCGGAGTCGGCACGGCCTTCGGCGCAGGCGCGTCGGACGAGCTTAGCGCTGAGGCGATCAATACGAGGATCAGACAGCATCGGATGGGAGAGCTGGTCGTCACGGCCAAACCGGGCGCCCAGGTGCGCATCGAGCAGTTGCGCCACGAATTCTGGTTCGGGGCGGCCTTGGCGAACCAGATGTTCGGTGATCGAATCGCTGCCGACACCGCCGATCGGTACAAGCAGATGTTCCTGGAGAATTTTAACGCTGCTGTGACGGAGAACGCCCTGAAATGGCACGATATGGAACGAGAGCAGGGCCGGGTGAATTACGCGACTGTGGATGCCATCCTAACCTGGACCGACCAGCACGAGATTCCCTTGCGCGGACACAACATCTTCTGGGGGATTCCGAACCGGGTGCAGCCGTGGCTCAAAGCGATGGATGATGCGACGCTGCGGCAGACATTGAAAGCGCGCGCACTCGATATTGGGCAACGCTACCGGGGCCGGTTCGCCGAATACGACCTGAACAATGAGATGATGCACGCCAACTACTACGCCGACCGCCTTGGGCCAACTATCACCAAACAAATGGCGGACTGGGTCAAAGACGCTGATCCCAGCGCCAGACTTTTCCTCAACGACTACGACGTCCTGACGGGCAACCGGCTGGCCGACTACATCAAACACACGCGAGGCTTTCTTGATCAGGGCGTGCCTCTGGCGGGAATCGGCGTTCAGGGCCACCTGCACGGGGACTCCTTCGACCGCTCGGCTTTGCAGAACGCCCTCAACGAGCTGGGCAAGATCGGGCTGCCGATTCGCGTGACGGAATTCAACATGCCGGGCCAGCGCTCGATTTACATGAAAGAGCGAGGCTTGAAGCTGACACCGGAACAGGAGCAGGCCAAGGCGAAAGCTCTGACGGATTACTATCGCATCTGCTTCGCCCATCCGGCGGTCGAGGGCATTCTCATGTGGGGGTTCTGGGAGGGCGCCAACTGGATTCCGCAGTCGTCGCTTTACCACCGGGATTGGACGCCCACGCCGGCCGCCGAGGCGTACCGCGACCTGGTCTTCAAACAATGGTGGACGAAGTGGGAAGGCAAAGCCGACGCGAACGGCCAATGCCGCATCCGCGCCTTCTACGGTAAATACGCCGTGACATGCGGGGGAGAAAAGAAAGAAGTGCTGCTCAGCAAAGATAAGGGACAAGCAACTGTGAGCTTCGAATAACGCCGGGGCACTTCGTTATTTGCATTAAGGCAGTGCCGTCAGCAGCGATTTCATCGCGCCGGTCATAGCGGATTGATAACTGTCCGTATCCCGAACGTGAAATATGAAACGGTCTTTCGAACTGTCGTCACCAACCCACTGCGTCAGGCCGTTATCGGCACATTTGACTTTTACAGCATCAAAAGTAAAAACCGGCTGTTCGTGTTTTTTATTTAAAGGCACTATTTGTCCGTCACGAGTCACTGTATAGCCCGCCGCATGGAGAAAACCCGCCGTGCACCACATATGCCGATCCATACTTCCAACTTTGGATAGTAGCGCTTCATCCTTCGTGCCTGTGAGATAATCCAGCCAGTTGCTGTCCGTATATTTACCGAACATATAAGCAAAGTAATTTTGAACCATCTCCGACAAGTTAGGGAGTATCTGGTCCTGCCTGAACTTATAATGCGTGCCGTACTCACTTATCTCCTGCTGACCGCCCGATTCAAGCTCCTCGAAGCACGGCATCCAATAGACCGGGCACGGCAAATCGAAGATGGCCGCAAACGCATACCTATCGAGTGTGACGTTATATTCGAGCTTCGATGCCGTGCTCATTTTGGGAGAACCCGTCCCGGCGTTTAGATAAATCGCTGAACATTTAGCCTTAAAAAGCTCCGGGTCTTTTTTGCCCGCTATAGCAACATCCCGGCTCGATCCCAGAATATTGATAACAACAGGCACAGGTGACTTTCGCAGTACGTCCAAAACCATTTGGACGCCGTGACGCTCGGCCGGCGAAGCATACTCTTGAACATCATCGCGTGATTTCAAAGGTAAGCCGGACCCCACTGCAACAGCAGCGTAAGTGCCGGCGATTAAGTTCATCTGCGCTACAGCTGCAATATCGGGATTTCGTCCATTGGCATTCTCGGGCGGATGATCAATCAGAACGCCTTTAAGATTGATATCGCCCCGGTAAGCCAATGCATACACGCAGGCCAAATCCCAATGATCGTCAGGATCCATGTGCGGGCGAAAAAGGTCCGTCACGTGCAGCATCGGTATCTTTCTCTTAACCTTTTCCAATTCTCTGCCGTATGCAAGTTCAGGACAAAGCAAGCCCCCTGTCAGTCCGGCAGCCGTCATACCTAAAACTTTGCGTCTATCAATATCTTCCACTTTGGTTTCTTCCTAAAAGTCTTTCTATTAAAGCCGTATCGTATTCCCAAACTCCATTTCATTCAAGGAGACCTCGGGAAATGACAGGCTCAGAATATAACTACAAGCAGAATCCAGCCAAGATAAGCACATTAAACCTACTAACATTCCGGAAAATGAATCTCAAGGAGAAAAGACGCCGGAGAGTGCACCTGAGCAAGAAAGCGATGACAATGGAAAATAGCAGGATTTCTCCTTCGTCGATGAGAACCGGATAGATTCATCCGCTACCTACCGCCGGAATTCCAACAACAATTGCACAAGCGGCGATTCTTTGATAATATTAGCTGCGATACTGCGTCCCGCTAAGCCGGGATGGGTGAATCGGAAATCCGAAGTTATGCTTTTTATTCAAGAGAGGCTTGAAAATGAAAAACGCTGTACTCACAAATCAAAAATTGTCATATACCATGGCGCTCTTATGCTCCTGTGCTCTTATGTTCCTGTCCACGCCGGGTTCGGCGCACGCCCAGGCTCTTCCCAGTACGGCTAAGCTTGTTCCGCCTGAGACCATCGTTCTGCTGGATATCGACAATTTCAGTCAGCTCAAAACGCAGTTTGAGAAGACCGTCCTCTACAGGTTCTACAAAGACCCGGCGATGAAGCCTTTTATCGACGACGTCAAAGCCAAATGGCAGGACAAGAAGGACGAGTCGGAAAACGAGCTGATCAAAATCGTCGCGGAAGCGAACGTATTGCCCACGGGCCGGGTGGCCGTTGCTTTAGTGCTCGACGAGCGGGCGAAAGACGCCAACACGCCCCCCGCCGTGTTCATTACCCAGTGGGGCCAGAATATCGGCAAAGTCAAGGAAGCCGTCGGCAAGATGGTGGAGAAAACCGTCGAGAAGGGCGCCCGCAGGGACAGCGAAGAGTACCGCGGTGTCACCATCACCACCATAACGCCTCAGCCCTCGAAGACGCTGTGCTTCTGTTTCATGGACGATTTGCTCACGGCGTCCATGAGTCCGGACATCCTGAAATTCGTCATTGCCCAGGTCAAAGGAGCTGGCAGCCCGACGCTTGCCGATGACGGCGATTACAACACCACGCTGCGCGCGCTCGGCCAGGGGAACCCGGGGCAGGTCGGTTTCTACGTGAACATAAAGCAGATCGTCAAGACCACGTTGGCCTGGGACACCGACGGCAAGGCCAAGGCGATGGTGAACAATCTCGGCCTGACAAACGTCACGTCCTTTGGCGGCTTCGCCGATGTGGCCGGAGGGCCGGGGGGCACTTCTCTTGGAAAAGCCCTGCTGAAGATCGACGGCGAGAAGAAGGGCGTTTGCAAACTGCTGGAGGTCGAATCCGCGCCGCTGCGGGTGCCGCAGTTTGTCGCGGCGTCGGCCTCCTCGGTGTCGGTTTTCAATCTGAACATCACGAAGGCTTACGCCGAGCTGGGCACTATTCTCGGCAACTTCTCGCCGCCAATGGCCGCGATGCTCTACATGCCGCTTTTGCCGCCGGGCCCGCAGGGCGAGCCGCCGCTGCAATTGAAGGCCGACATCGTCGATCATCTTGGCTCGCAAATCGTCGTGGCCCAAAGCATCCGCAAGCCTGAGTCCGCCTCGAGTACCCCCGGGCCGGCTGGAGCGCCAGCGCTGCCCACGCCGCAAACACTCGTGGCCATCGCCATCAGTAATCGCAGCGCTCTTGAGAAATCCCTTTCCACGCTTCACAGCAAAATGATCGCGCCGGGCAACCCCGATGCGCAGCGGCAGCTTCTGGGCCATACGATATACACCGTCGATGTTTCGGGCTTTCTGCCGTTCCTTGGGGGCGCCGGCCAGAGGGCCCCGATGCAGGCGCCGGCCGGGCCGGGCGTTCCGAAGGCCCCTGTGGTGGCGTTTACCATAACAGACACGCACTGGATCTTCGGCGGCGAATCCACCGTGGAGGGGGCCATCCGCGCGCTGGGTGGCGGCCAGACCGAATCCATCGATTCGGCCAAGTGGTTCCGTCAGGCTAAGGCGAGCCTTCCATCGGTGGTCGGGCTTGCCGGCTTGCAGAACAGCGAGGCCTCGGTTGAATTGCTCTGGTCCACGATGCGCCAGATGCAGAAGCAAAGTCAGGCTGGCGGCGAGGGGGGGCGCAACCAACTCGGCGTTGGGGTTGGCTCCGGCTCGCTCCTGCCGAACCTGACGTTCTCGCAGGGCGGCAAGGACTTGTTCGATTTCAGCCTTCTGCCTGAGTTCGAGACCGTCCGCAAGTACTTTGGCTCGTCCGTCTCGTACGGCATCAGCAGGCCGGACGGCTTCTTCTTCGAGTTCAAGTACCTGAACCCGGATTCCGCCCAGTAGCATCGGCAAGCCGGCAAGGAGCATAGCTAATGACGAATTCCTGCACGTGGGTGAGGGTTGTCGTGCTGTTGAACCTGTGCGCGCCCATTCTGTGTGAGGGGGCGGAGCTATTCTCTTCGCCGCAGCAGAAGGACGCCTTCCTCAAGGCCCTGGCCGAGCAGGACGAGCGTTATGATCCTGCCGAGCAGATGATCCGCCGGCCCTTCTCCTCGCCGGGCTATCACACCGCGCTCAAAGGCGGCGATGTCCACCCGACCCGCGATTCGCTCAACTATGCCGTCGCCCTGCTTGATAGCGGCGAGCCCGGCCGGCTCGGACAGGCCCAGAAGATTCTGCGTCGTGTCATCTCCCTGCAGGACCAGGACCCGAACAGCCGGACGTACGGAATCTGGTCATGGTTTATGGAAGAGCCGCTGGAGAAGATGTCCCCGCCCGACTGGAACTGGGCGGATTTCTGCGGCGCGCAACTGCTTCAGGTCGCTATCGACCATGCGGACCGCCTGCCCACCGATTTGCAGACACAGGTTCGTGACTCTATACTCCACGCCGGCCGCGCCATCAAGCGACGAAACGTCGGGCCGGGCTATACGAACATCGCGGTGATGGGTGCCTATGTGACGCTCGTCGCCGGCGAGTTGTTCAGCGACTCGGAATTGGCGGACTATGGAAAGGCCCGCCTCAAGCGATTCTACGACTACACCTTCGAGCAAGGCTCGTTCAGCGAATACAACAGCCCAACGTACAGCATCGTGGCGATCAGCGAAATCTCCCGCATGCTCAGACACGTCAAGGACGCCGAATCGCAGAAACTGCTTACCGAGCTAAATCGGTTTGCGTGGAGCCACGTCGCTCGCCACTTCCACTCGCCGACCGGCCAGTGGGCAGGCCCACACAGCCGATGCTCCGCGACGCTGCTGCGCGATGGGACGCTCGCGTTCATCCAGCAGGCTACCGGCGGCGAGGTCCACTTTCTGCCTGAGGGTCAGGCCCTCGAAGACCTCGACGCCCACCGCCTCGGCGCCGAATGTCCCGACACGTTCTTCCATTATTTCACCGAGCTGGCCGAGCCGCGCCTCGAGGTCGAGACGTTCGCCAAAAACAAGCCGGGCGAGCACGACGTCATCGGTACTACGTACCTGCATCCTGATTTTACGTTGGGCTCGGTCAACATCGGCGACCTGTGGAACCAGCGACGACCGCTGTTGGCCTACTGGAGAGCCGATGCAGGCATTGTCGCGCTGCGCCTGCGCTGCCTGCACAACGACTACGATTACTCCTCGGCGAGCATCTTCACCATCCAGGACCAGGGCGACATTCTCGGCGCCGTCGTCTTCGCGACCGACCGGGGCGATACACATATCTCGCTCGACCGCATCAAGGATGCCACCATCAAGGCCAAGGACTTGCGCGTCCGCCTCGAATTCGAAGGGGCCATCGCGCAGATGCAACTGCCCCTGACTCGCTGCGGCCGGATGAACATCGACTTTCAAATCGCGCACGCCGTCTTCGGTAGCCAGCCTGTGAAAATGGAAGTCGGTCGCGGCGACAACACCGCCTGGCGCGACGTCGTTCTATACCAGGGTCCTGAGAAAGACATCAACTTCACCCAGATAGCCGAAGCCGCCGTCATCTTCGCCTTGTCTCTTGATGTGCGAGGCTCAGCCGCGCCGACGGGAGATTTGTCGGTGGACAAGGAAAATGGCAATCTCGTCGCGCAGTGGTCCCGACCGGGCAGACCCCAAATGTCGCTAACCGTCCCCGCCAAACCGCTCCCGTCCGGCAGGCAAAAAGCCGCCGTCTCCGCCAAGTTCGGCGACGCCAACCCCTGGAAAAGCCCCCCGTCCAAAACGCCCTGACAATTTGGCTTTGTTTTTTCAAACCGGCTCACAGCCGCCAGACATGCTTATGCCTTTTGCTCTGCTCGCCGTCTCTGCGAGCTTCGGAGATTGGCTCGGATTGGTCTTGAGCGGGGCTGATTTTTTATCAATTCGTGCTGGTACCTCAGGGCAAAAATAGGAAAGTCGAAACTTTTCTTTATTCCCTCCTCCGCAACAACTTACAGCCAAAAACGCATCTACATTTTTGTAGATTTTTGCACGAAACGTGCAGGTAGCTCCAATTATAGAGGCGCTGCTTTTTGGCCTCCGGCACAAAGCTGCCAAACACGAATATCCAAATCCGAAATCCTACGTTCGAAATGTTCGAGACGTTTCGAATTTTAGAGTTCTTTCATTGGGGCTTGTTTCGGATTTCGTGCTTCAGATTTAGGATTTCCACGTCGTTGGGGGGTGGCTATTACCTTCAATTTTTCCATTACGATTCCCGATCGGCTGACGTG
>DATKWR010000147.1:0-5549 GCA_035529475.1 Sedimentisphaerales bacterium
TATGCTCCATAGACGGTAGGCATGAGGTAGATGCCTTCGATAGAGACCCAGCCCAGCACCATGCAGCCCGTGAGCCCCAGTGCCGCCGCAATCACCGCCGTAAACATCACCTTGATAACAGCCATGTCTTTGAAATAAAAAACGCCCGTCAGCTTCCTGCTCGACCCGAAACCGGCCCGCTCGAGGAAGAATCCAAACGCTATGCCGATCAATAGGGAAGCAAGGAATGCCTTTGCGGAATCGAGCGTATCCAATTGATACATTGTGTTAATCATTCCATTGCCTCCTGAACAACCATGCTGTGGCATAGCCTCCCACGAATAGACAGATCAGGAACACGAAGCTCCCTGTCAGAAGTAACGCTGTTCCTGACAGAGCCTGGCCGCTGGTGCATCCCTGCGCAAGGCGGCTTGCAAAACCGACCAGGACGCCCCCGATCAATGCAAAAGCACCCCTGAGACGAACGGAGCTTTGTTTCCCGCGTTCGATCTGAAATTTGATTCGATTGGCAAGCAGGGCTGAACACAGTCCGCCGATGAAGATTCCGACCAACATAAATACCAGGTAATACTGCATGGGGTTCTGTCCCCATTTACCGAAGTATTCACTGGAAAGCGTGTGGGCCTGAGCGATACACAGTTCCATGCAAGCCGCAATGCGGGCCAGTCCCGAAGACGCCCCCAGACCCGCTCCAAGAACGAGAAAGGAAAGAAGCAGCGTTAGTCCCAACCCAACCCCGGCGAGGTATGGATTCATGTATCTGCTTTTTGTCATGTCCTGGTTTTCCATATCAGCACCCTGCACTTTTCTTCTTGGTTATCGGTGGAGTTCCCGAAGGAGCCAGAGGTGAAGGACTTAGCGCCGGAGGTGCAGTGCGAATCTGAGGCGTCGTTCCCTGAGGCATCGACATGCTGCTAAAATCGGACTCCATCCAGTAGGATTCCAGACCCTCATATAGCACCTTGATCGGTCGCTGGGTCTTCTGCGACAGTATGCCCCCAAGGGCCATGGCATAAGCGCCATCCCGGTCTACGATGATCAGGGGGGCTGTCCCCACAAGAAAAGACGGGTTAGTGGCCAGTTCGGCGATGTCCACGTTCTGGGAATTGGGCAGGCTATAATCGGCAAACATTTCTGCAGGTCGAATATCCACGATTTGAAATGTTCCCGGCAGGTCCATCATCAGTCTTTTCAGCTCCCTGGCACAGATGCGTTCGGGAAGAGGAATCATCTTTCGGATCTGAGCTGAAACGGCTGCCGATCCCCCTTTCTCTGCTCCATACACAGGCAAGCCGGCCTCAATCCATGCTTGACTGCCTCCCTCAAGGCTGGTGGCGCCCTTGAAACCCTTCCTCTCAAGGATGCCGATCGCCATGCTGGAGCGGTAAGCCGAATTGCAGACAGCCACCACGGGTTGGGATACATCCAGTTTTGAGGACAGTTCTGACAGCTTGTTGAGAGGCAGGTTCAGAACCGTTCCGATTCTCAGCCCCATCCATTCGCTGGGTAAGCGAACATCGACGATCATTGGACTGGTGTTAGCCTGCATCTGAGCATAGAGTTCTTGAGGAGATACCAGTTTGTTTGTCAGCAGTTGCATACCTGCCTTCGTCCATTCTTCAAAGTTGAGAACTTTAGCGGCATACCCAATCCGATGCAGTCGGTGAACCGATTCTTTGAGTTGGTCGGCAGTTCCACAAACCACCATGTTCGATCCCCACGGAACCATAATCCCCGTCCAGGTCTCAAACCGACCGCGCAGCCCGATATTCACCGAATGGGGTACGTGTCCTGCTGCAAATGCCTTACTGTCTCTAAGATCGACGACATAGTATCGTGAGGCATCTGTCAACCCTGTTTCCGGGTTGACCGTCGAAAGAGGCTCCTGCCAATTCACCAAAGGAGGACCATCTCGATTCATCGCTGCGTTATGCCCGAAATACTGTGGAGGTTCCTGCAATTCAGACAGTACCGCCGTAATGAATTCACTCCTGTTCTTGTGCTGGAGCGTGGGATTCGATGTTCTTTCCTCGCCTATCGTCGAAAACGGCTGATCCTTAAGGTGAGCGCCGCACAGAGAACCCGCTCCATGAGCCGGAAATACCTTCACAGTATCCGGGAGCTTTGACACCTTTTCAGCCCATGCGTCAAAAAGCATGCCTGCCAGTGCCGAAGACGTTGTGCCTGCTACCAGGTCGGGTCTGCCCACTCCCCCGACAAACAGGAAATCCCCTGTCAGGATCAACTCGGGCGAATCCCCGGTCGGACCAACCGTGGCACTGGTTCCATCCAGGACATGGCCTGGAGTGTCGAGGAATCCGACGAGGGCCTTGCCTACTTGCAGGGTGATACCGTCTGCGATTGGCTCAATCTTGTATTTGGCCCCGCTCTTGGCGCTCTGATAGATCGGACAGTTAAACAGCTTGACCAACTCCGTATGGCCTGCAACAAAATCTGCGTGGCTATGGGTCAGGAATATCCCGGAAACGGACAGGTTCTTCTCCTTGATCAGATCCGCGTAGAACTGCACGTCTCTGCCTGGATCGACAACCAGGGTTTTCCCGTCGCTGACCAGCAGGTAAGAATAGTGAGACAGCACGGGCAGGTTGATCTGGATCAACTCATACGCTGTGAATTTGTATGTCTCAACGATTTGATACTGCGATGCATCCGTGCCGTGGCTGGCCGATTCGGCATCCTTAATCGCACCCGTGATGGGACGGGTGATCAGTAAAGACATCACAGCGACCCACGCAAAACACCGGAGGCTACATTTCGTTTCCATTTTGTTTCCCCTTATAAGAAGACCCTGGCACATAATCGAGTGAACTCCTGCCCGGCTTACTTTCTGACAGAAGTCAGATTCTTTAGAGAGCAGTTACTGTCGAAGGATCTGATCCATCGTGTCCAGAAACTCGCCCAAGCCGAAAGGCTTTCGCAAAAAATGAAGGTTATTCTTCTTCAGAAAAGCTTCTCGCTCAGGGTTAACGTCCGCAGAGTAGAATAAAAAGCGTCCTTTCAGCCGGGAATCATACGCGACCCCTTGTCTGTAAAACTCGATCCCGTCCATTCGCGGCATTTGAATGTCCGAGACGATGCCGTTATAAAAATGCTGTCTTACCTTCTCCAATGCCTCGCCGGCTCCGGAGGCCGTCTCCACTTTCCCTCTGCGAGCGAGCAGCGAGGCCACCAGCTTGCGCAGGGGCTCGTGATCGTCAACAACCAGAAACCGTTCTTCCCGAACTGAGGGGAACATGCCGACATCGACGGACGGCTGCAGGTCTTGCGGAAGGGCCCCTATGAACTCCTGAATGTGGGATAAATGTACCTGTATCTCAGCAGCCATGTTCTCAGCTTCTCGGCTCATCTCTCCAGACTTGCCAACAATATAGAGGAATACGGGATTCAGTTCGGAAAATTCTGTCCGGGCCATGTACTCCACTATTTGCCTTTTGGAGATACCTTTCTCACCGAGATGGTCCTCAAATCTCTTGAGGGATGTCTCGACGCTGTCTCTGGTTTTCTGGTCAAGCACAATATCCACAACAAGCGGCCTTTGTCTTCGTGGCAGGTACTCCAAGACCATGGACATGAACTGCGCATGCGATTTCTCGTCCTCCGCCAACTGGGTTAGGAAGGCAGAGAAGTGTTCATCTTGAACACACGCTTCCGCTGCCCGCGCGTACAAGTCGCCGACCCATCCTTCAATATGCTCGAGCCAGGTGACTATATCTCGAATATCCGCCAGTGCCAGAGTACCCATCCGCTCATCTCCAAATGACCGTTTATCTCCTGTTCACGCCACTTGGTAATACGGCTACGCCTTTCGACCCAATTAGACTACCAAACCAACGGCATACTGCCAACTATTTTCAATCTTCTTTTTTGCGGTCTTTTCGCCGCCTGAATTGTGCTTGTTCGCGCCAGGCCGGGATGGCAAGAGTCGGCGCGTTCTGTTATGATACGGCCCAATGAAAGGCACCGAATTACGGAACCCAATATCCTTGTCGTTCGATCGCGGTACGCTCCGGCTCAAAGGCCTGGAACACAAGGATTTGCCGATTATTCCCGGCTCATCCGCCTGGACATGGGACGCGCGTGTCGGAGCGTGGCGCTGCGATGCAATTGCCTATTGCCCGGTTCGGGCGGCCCTGAACGCCCGGTTCGCGCCGTCATTTCTCGACGATGTGCCGCAACCGGTTGCTGTTTGCTGGCCAAAGGTCGAGCTTGCCCGCCACGCGGACGGCGGGCTTGCCCAACTGAGGCCGGAGCAGACAGAGGCGCTTGCCGCGTGGAGGCAGGCCGGCCGGCGGGGCCAGATTATCATGCCGACGGGGACCGGGAAAACCGAGGTGGCCCTGGCGGCCATGAGTGAAGTGGCAATAGCCACCCTGGTCGTGGCCCCGGTCCGCGACCTGATGTACCAGTGGCACAGGCGAATCCTGCGCGCTTTCGACTACGACGCCGGGATCGTTGGGGACAGCCTGTACAACATCAAGCCCGTTACTGTAACGACGTACGACAGCGCCTACATTCACATGGACAAGATGGGGGCCGGCTTTGGCCTGCTGATATTTGACGAAGAGCACCATCTGCCGGGCAAGTGCCGGCGCGAAGCGGCGATACTCAGCGCCGCCGGTATGCGGATGGGGCTCAGCGCTACTCCTGAACGTTCGGACGGTCTGCACAAGGATTTGGACTGGCTGATCGGCCCGGTGGTTTACCGGATGCCGTTCAAGAAAGCCAAGGGTTCGACTCTTGCCGACTTTGACGTTGTGCGCATCCCGGTGGCGCTGAACGACATCGAGCAGGCCACCTACGATCAGTGCAGCCGGGTGGTTCGGCACTTCATTGCCTCGCGTCGCAAGGATATGCCGGGCTACACGTGGCAGGATCTATGCAAAGAGTCGGGGCAGGACCCTCACGCCCGTCATGCGCAGAGAGCCTATTATCTCAAGCAGTCTATTGAGGATCGCGCGCAGGAGAAGCTCCGCGTGTTAGAGGATATCTTCCGGCTGCACAATGGCCAGCAAATCCTCGTCTTTGCGGGTTCCAACGCGATGGCCATTGAAGTGTCCAAACGATTCCTCGTGCCAACCATCCTTTCTCATACACGCAAACGCGAGCGGCTTACCGTCCTGGAGGGCTTTGCCAGGGGGCAGTTCAGCGTCCTGGTTGCCAACCGCGTTCTGGACGAAGGGGTGGACGTGCCCGAAGCGAAAGTGGCGGTGGTGATCGGCGGACAGGCGTCCACGCGTCAAGCCAAGCAGCGGCTTGGCCGGGTGCTGAGACGATCCGGCAATGCCCGGGCTGCTCTGTACGAAGTCGTCTGCGAGAATACCAAGGAAGTTGACCGTTCTCGCAAGAGGCGAAGAAGCGATGCTTACGAGCGAACAGTCCATCGTAGAGTTTAAGGCGAGCCGGGCCGTTCCCGACCGCCTGACGCGCAAGACTCATCGGCATTATATGGATTATGCCGAGAAGATGCTGCGCGTTTACCGCAACGGCATCGGCAACCAGCGTCGCAGCCTGCACCGGCAGATCGAAGC